>NZ_JBNKWF010000005.1:0-159347 GCF_050299635.1 Altererythrobacter sp. | reverse complement strand
TCCGCTGCTCTAACCACCTGAGCTACTCCGCCCCGAAAGGCCAGCCGGGGCCAAACGCCCACACGGCAGGCGGCGCATTTAGGGCGCACCCGCGCCCCGGTCAACCTGCGTTTTGCGGGTCCGGCTATTAAACGTCCTGCCCGGCCGCAGCCTGGTTCATCCGCAGAACCTTCGCAGCAAGCCCGCGGTTGAGCGCGGCGTCGAACGCACGCTTCATTTCAGGGAGAGAATGCGTCAGTTGCCCCAGCGCGTCGCGATCAAAGCGGGCGATCCGCACGCTGTTGGTGACACGAACTGTGGCAGCCGCGGGCTCGCCGGTGATCAGTGCCATTTCACCCAGAAAATCGCGCGGCCCGCAAATACCAACTATCTGACCGCCATGCTCGATCGCGGCTGCTCCCGATGCGACATAGATCAACGGCGGTTTTGGCTGTCCCTGCTCCATCAGCACCTCGCCCTCGTCAACGTCGCGCCATTCGAGCAGGTCCAGCAGGCGGCGCTGCTGCGCGGGTTCCTGCACCTCCAGCACATGCTCCAACAGTTCCCGCTCCTCCTGATTCATGCGGTGCATGCGCGAGCGGTAAAGCAGGATCGCGAGCTGGGCCGCATTGGTAATCACGAACAGCAATGCCAGGACAAGCGCCGAGGTCCCCGCCCCTGCGACAGCGAAACAGGCAACGGCCGCCAAGCCGCTACCCAGCGCCGCAATCCGCAGCCAACGCATCGTCGTCATCAACATCGACGCGATCAGCAGGATCGCGGCCACATGGGCGAGAATGCCAACCGAGCCCGACGTATCACTCACGATAACAGCCATTTCCGCCTCCCTGACCTGTCACGGCCCGGATCATGCCACTGCGCGACCGCGAAAGGCAAATCTGCGCACATGCTCCCAGGTTCCGCCGCGATAGATATGCAGCTCCAGGCCGGTGAAATGGAACGCACGCGGCTCGATCTGCGGCGCAAGTTCGCGCTGCAACTCGCGCGCCTCCTCCTTCGTAACCTTGTTCTGGATGGTGATGTGGAGCCGCGGCTCATACCGATCCTGCTGCGTCAGCGCTCCGTGGAAATGCGCCTCGATCTGTTCGCGGATCGCCAACAATTGCGGACTGCGCAGGGCAATCGCGGTGCCCTTCCCCAGATCCATCAATCCGTCGACCCGGCCTTCAGGCGGCGCATACTCGGCGGCAAATCCGGGCAGGACGGTCTTGAGTTCATCGAACAGCGAGGGCGCGAAGGAATGGAACAGCGTGACATGCGCCTGCAGCTTGTTGCGTTCGGGCGGGAAATGTGCGTGCCGCAATCCATCGGCCCAGGCGAAAATGTCCGGCGGAAGACTGGCCGTCACGATGAAGGGATCGGCCACCGGAACCAGCCTATTCTATCTCGCCGCGGGAACGCCGCAGCCTGTACCATTCTGCGACATTGGCATTGTGCTGTTCCAGCGTGTCGGAGAATTTGTGCCCGCCCGTCCCGTCAGCGACCATGAAAAGCGCACCGGTGGGAGCCGGGTCGAGCACGGCGGCAATGCTCTCGCGTCCGGGATTGGTGATCGGCCCCTTGGGCAGTCCGATCATGGTATAGGTATTGTAGTCGTTCACCGCCGCGATTTCCGACTGGCGGATGCGGCGGCCAAGCGGTTTGCCCTTGGTGATCGGATAGATGATCGTGGGATCGGCCTGTAGGAGCATCCCGCGCTTCACGCGGTTGGAATAAAGCCCGGCAACCATGCGGCGCTCCTCGGCCTTGCCAGTCTCTTTCTCGACGATCGACGCCAGGATCAGCGCGTCGCGCATGGTGTCGACGGCGATGCCGGGTTTGCGCCCGGCCCATGCCTCGGCGAGATATTTGTCCATCGCCGCCTGCATCCGTTCGATCACGGCCTGGCGGCTCTCGCCCCGTTCGAAATCATATGTATCGGGCAGGATAGACCCTTCGGGCGGCACGTCGATTTCGCCGCTGAGCAGTGGTTCGCCCATCAGCTTGTCATAGACCATGACCGAAGGCATCCCTTCGGGGATGGTGATGAAGCGGCGGATCACATCGCCGCTCTGGAACGCGTCCAGAATATCGCCCTGGCCCATGTCGGGCTTGAGCAGGAACTCGCCCGCCTGGATCGGCTTGCTTCCGCCGAGCAGCTTCGTTCGCAGAAGGAAGCCATCGGCCGAGGAAATCAGCCCCTCATCCTCCAGCTTTTCCGCGACTGTGGAAAGCGATGAACCGGAAGGAATGACGAAAGGCGTCTCCTTCTCGATTGTGGCCGAACCCATCAGGCCGGAAGCGAAAATTGCCCCCGCCACCAGCAGAATGGCCGCAACGAGGCAGCCGGCGCGCTTCATCGGTTTAGTCGACCTTCCTCATGATGAGGCTGGCATTGGTGCCGCCAAATCCGAAGCTGTTGTTGAGCACGGCGCGCACTTCGCGCTTCTTGGCTTCGAGCGGAACGAGATCGACGCCTTCGGTGCCATCATCCGGATTGGTGAGATTAAGCGTAGGCGGCACGATCTGGTCGCGCATCGCAAGGATGCAGAAGATCGCTTCGACCGCGCCAGCACCGCCCAGCAAGTGGCCGATTGCGGACTTGGTCGAACTCATCGATGCTCCGCCCAGATCGTCACCCAGCACGCGTTTGACCGCCGCCAGTTCGATTGTGTCGGCCATGGTCGAGGTGCCGTGCGCATTGACATAGTCAATGTCACCCGGCTCCATGCCCGCTTTCCTCAGCGCCATGTGCATCGCCAATTCGGCACCCTTGCCTTCCGGATGAGGCGCGGTGACGTGATAGGCATCGCCAGACAGGCCATAGCCGACCACTTCAGCATAGATCTTCGCGCCGCGCGCCTTGGCATGCTCATATTCCTCAAGCACCACCACGCCCGCGCCTTCGCCCATCACAAAGCCATCGCGATCCTTGTCATAGGGGCGACTCGCTTCAGTCGGGCGGTCGTTCATGCTCATATTGAGCGCGCGCGCTTGGGCGAAACCGGCAATACCAATCGGGCAGACGGTCGCTTCCGCACCACCTGCCAGCATCACGTCGGCATCGCCGTCCTTGATCATGCGCGCAGCATCGCCGATCGAATGCGCGCCTGTCGAGCAGGCCGTTACAACCGCGTGGTTCGGCCCCATCAGTCCATATTTGATCGAGACCTGTCCGCTGATGAGGTTGATCAGGCGTCCATGAACGAAGTGCGGGCTGACCCGGCCCGGTCCGCGCTCGTGCAGATTGACGGATTCGAGCTCGATACCCGGCAGGCCGCCAATGCCGGAGCCGATAGAGCAGCCGGTGCGCAGCTTGAGATCGTCGTCCATATCCTCAAGGCCAGCATCCTCGATTGCCTGTCCGGCCGCATCGATGCCGTAAACGATGAAGGGATCGACCTGGCGCTGGACCTTGTGATCGACACGCTTGTTGGGATCGAAGCCGTATTCGTGATCGGCCGGCTTCACCTCGCAGGCGATCTGGCACTTCTGGTCAGATGCGTCGAAACGGGTGATCGTCCCGGCGCCGCTCTTGCCCGCGATCAGATTGCTCCAGCTGGTTTCCACATCTCCGCCCAGGGGGGTGACGAGGCCAAGTCCGGTTACGACAACACGACGCATTCAATTCACTCCGCAAAAAAACAGGCCCAACCCTGTGGGCTGAGCCTGCATGTCCCTGCGAAGGCAGGGATCGTAGCCCTCATCCTTCGACCCCCGCCTCTGCGAGGGCAGGCAAGCTCAGGGCAAACTTGTGAAGATGGGCCTCAGCCCTTGTTCTCTTCGATATATTTGGTGGCGTCACCGACAGTAGTGATCTTCTCAGCCGCATCGTCGGGGATTTCCACGCCGAATTCTTCTTCGAAAGCCATCACCAGCTCGACAATGTCGAGGCTGTCGGCGCCCAGATCGTCGATGAAGCTCGCTTCCTGGGTGACCTTGTCGCCCTCGACACCGAGATGTTCGACGACAATTTTCTGCACGCGGTCGGCAGTATCGCTCATAATTTTCCCTCTGTTCTATGGGGGTACATCAAAACTCGAGATTTGCCCTAATGAAGGGCGCCAGCATACGCAAGAGGCATAGGTAAGTGCTGTTCAGCGCGCCGCAAGACTATCCTTGCTGCTCGCCTTCCTTTTTAGGAGGCTCGACGAGGCGCAGGTGCAGCTCGCGGAGCTGCTTCATCTCCGCCGTGTTCGGCGCGCCCATCATCAGATCCTCACCCTTCTGGTTCATCGGGAAAGCGATGACCTCGCGGATCGCCTCTTCGCCCGCCAGCAGCATCACGATCCGGTCGATGCCCGGTGCCGAACCGCCATGCGGCGGTGCGCCCAGCTTGAACGCCTCGATCATGCCGCCGAAATTGGCGTCGACATCTTCCTTGCCATAGCCGGCAATTTCAAACGCCTTATACATGATATCCGGACGGTGGTTCCGGATCGCGCCCGACGACAGCTCATAGCCATTGCAGACGATGTCATACTGCCAGGCGAGTATTTCCAGCGGGTCCTTCGATTCCAGCGCTTCCATCTCGCCCTGCGGCATCGAGAAGGGGTTGTGGCTGAAATCGACCTTTTTCAGGTCCTCGTCATATTCGTACATCGGGAAGTCGACGATCCAGCAGAACTTGAAGCAGTTCTCCTCGATCAGGCCCAGCTCCTCGCCCACGCGGGTGCGCGCCGCGCCGGCCAGCTTGGCTGCATCCTTCTCCTTGCCCGCGGCAAAGAACAGCCCGTCGTCCGGCCCCAGGCCCAACTCGTCATAGAGCTGTTCCATCCGGTCCGGACCATGGTTCTTGGCGATCGGGCCGCCGAATTCGCCGCCCTTGCGGGTAACATAGCCGAGCCCGGCAAAGCCTTCGCCGCGCGCCCAATTGTTCATGTCGTCGAAGAACTTGCGGCTCTTTTCCGCGGTGTTCGGCGCAGGGATAACCCGCACGCGCCCGCCGCTGCCGACAATCTTCTCGAACAGACCGAAGCCGGACTGCTCGAAATGGCTCGTGACATCGGTGATGACCAGCGGGTTGCGCAGGTCGGGTTTGTCGGTGCCGTATTTCAGCATCGCTTCGGCATAGGGGATGCGCGGGAACTCGCCCGATGGCGTCACGCTCTTGCCGTCAGCGAATTCTTCGAAACAGCCCGCCAGCACAGGCTCCAGCGCCTGGAACACGTCTTCCTGCGTGACGAAGCTCATTTCGAAGTCGAGCTGATAGAACTCAAGGCTGCGGTCGGCGCGCAGGTCTTCATCACGGAAACATGGCGCGATCTGGAAATAGCGGTCGAACCCGCTCACCATCAGCATCTGCTTGAACATCTGCGGCGCCTGCGGAAGCGCATAGAACCTGTTCGGATGCATCCGGCTCGGCACCAGGAAGTCGCGCGCGCCCTCAGGGCTGCTGGCCGTGAGGATCGGCGTCTGGAACTCGGTAAAGCCCTGCTCGGTCATCCGGCGGCGCAGGCTGGTGATCACCTTGCTGCGCAGCATGATGTTGCGATGCATGGTCTCGCGCCGCAGATCGAGGAATCGGTATTTGAGGCGGATATCCTCAGGATAGTCCTGCTCGCCCGCCACCGGCATCGGCAGTTCAGCCGCAGCGCTCTGCACATTAATCTCGCGCGCGAAGACCTCGATCTCGCCTGTCGGCAGATCCTTGTTCACCGTTTCCGGCGTGCGCGCCTTCACATTGCCATCGATCGTGACGACCGATTCGAGCCGCAGCTTCTCCAGCACTGCCAGCGCGGGCGAATCCTCGTCCGCCACGATCTGGGTAATGCCGTAATGATCGCGCAGGTCGACGAACAGGACCCCGCCATGGTCGCGCTTGCGGTGAATCCAGCCCGACAGGCGGACGTTTTCCCCGACATTTTCGCCGGAGAGCTGTGCGCAGTTGTGGGTACGAAAGGCGTGCATCTAAAAACTTTCCAATTTCGGAGCTATGGCGCTATGGGCGCGCTCAAAGAAACAGGCGCGCACCGCACAAGCGCGGTAACGCGCGCGCTAACAGGGCAAGAGGGTGGCTTTGTCAAGGCACCTGAACTGCAATTGGGGCCCATGCAAGTGGGAATCCCGGGGGCGGCACTCCGCCCGATGAGATGAAAAGACAAATGAAAATACATGACCTGATTACCACGACCGAGGCCCTCGAAGATCTTTGCGAGCGCCTTGCCAAGTCAGAATTCGTGACTGTCGACACCGAATTCATGCGCGAGAACACCTATTGGCCTGAACTCTGCCTGGTGCAGATCGCCAATGAGGAAGAGGCTGCGGCGATCGATCCGCTGGCTGACGGGATCGACCTGACCCCGCTGCTCGACTTGCTGACCGACAATGAAGACGTGCTCAAGGTGTTCCATGCTGGCGGGCAGGATGTAGAGATCATCGTAAACCTTTCGGGGCGCACGCCGCATCCGATCTTCGACACGCAGATCGCGATGATGGCGATTAGCCAGTCCGAACAGATCGGCTATGCCAATATGGTCGAAAGCTGGCTCGGCCTGACGATCGACAAGGGCGCGCGTTTTACCGACTGGAGCCGCCGCCCGTTGACCGACCGGCAGATCGAATATGCCATCGGCGACGTGACGCATCTGTCCAAGATCTTTCCCAAGATCCTGAACAAGCTCATCAAGACGGGGCGCGGCGCCTGGCTCGACGCAGAGATGGAAAAGCTCGCCGATACGAGCAATTACATCATCGATCCCGAGCAGGCATGGCGGCGCATTCGCCAGCCGGGCCGCAACCCGCAGGTGCTGGGCAGGCTCAAGGCGCTCGCCGCATGGCGCGAAGGCGAAGCGCAGCACAAGAATATCCCGCGCGGCCGTATCATGCGCGATGAAACGCTGGCTGACATTGCCAGCCATCCTCCCAAGAAACAGGCGGACCTTGCCAAGGTGCGCGGCCTTTCCGGCGCGTGGAGGGATAACGACATTGGCAAACGGCTGATGAAGGTGATCGACAAGGCCGAACCGATCGACAAGAGCGAAATGCCCGAGAAGATGAAACGCGGCGCCCCGTTGGGAAAGGAAGGCGCACTGGTGGCAGACCTGCTCAAGCTGCTGCTCAAGATTCGCGCCCGCGAGATCGACGTGGCCGCCCGCCTGCTGACCCGTTCCGAGGAGATGGAAGCGCTTGCCGCTGGTGTCCGCGACCTGCCCGTGCTGCAAGGCTGGCGCTTTGAAGTATTCGGCCGCGACGCGCTGGAACTGGTCGAGGGCAAGCTCGCCTTCGCCGTACAGCGCGGCAAGCTGGCAATGACCCACATCGACGATATGGCCGAGCAAATGGCCGAGGCGCAGGCGGCGGAGTAGGCCGCAGGGCATGTCCACCTACCTTCCTACCATCAAGCAGCTGCAATACCTCGTCGCGCTGCACGAGCACGGCCATTTCGGCCGCGCGGCAGAGGCGAGCTTCGTCTCGCAATCGACGCTGTCCGCAGGGATTCGTGAGCTCGAATCGCTGCTGGGCGTAACGCTGGTCGAACGCAGCCGTCGTGTGGTCCGCTTCACCGCACTGGGCGAACAGGTGGTGGAGAAAGCGCACCGCCTGCTGCGCGAAGCGGAGGAACTCTCCGATCTCGTCCAGGCGGCGGGCAAGCCGCTCTCGGGCACGCTGCGGATGAGCGTGATCCCCACAATCGCGCCGTTCCTGCTGCCGCGCATCCTGCCGCGCCTGCGCAAGGAGCGGCCCGAGCTGAAGCTGCTGCTGCGCGAGGAAACCAGCGCCGATGCGGTCGAATCGCTCCATCACGGGCGGGTCGATTGCGTGCTGCTCGCCCTGCCCTTCGCCACTGGCGAGGTGGAGATGGCGCATATTGCGGACGACCGGCTGTTCGTCGCCTTTCCCAAGGACGATCCTCGCGATCCACCCGATACGGTGCCGCCGTCAATGATCGACGAAGGGCGCCTGCTTCTGCTGGAAGACGGGCATTGCCTGAAGGAGCACGCGCTGGCGGCTTGCAACCGGCCTGAACTACGCGCTTCGGCCACCATGATCGGGACTTCGCTCCACACGCTGGTGCAGATGGTGAACAACGATCTGGGCCTCACCATGCTGCCCGAAATGGCGCTGGATGCAGGGATTCTGGGAGGCACTGAAGTCGTCGCTCGTCCGCTCAAATCGGCCAATGCGAAACGCGAGATCGCGCTGATCTGGCGCAAGAACAGCCCCCGCGCGGAGGAGTTCAAGCTGCTGGCGGAGGAATTGAAGGCGGGTTAGGCGTGCGCTGGCGCTGGCTGGGCCAACTTCGCCTGTGCGAAGCGCTCCAGCTTCTTCGCCGCGAAGAGTGGTACGATCACCGATAGTGCGATCCCTGCGAGCGAGCAGAAGCCGATCCAGATCGCCATCAGCGATCCGCCCGCCTGATACATGCCGTAAAGCACCGGCACGGCCAGCACGGCGCCGCGCACTTCGTTGAAGATCAACGCAAATGCACCGGCCTTGAAGAACAGGCTGAGGAAAGAGGAAAGCGTTGCACTCATGCATTCCCTGCTAATCGGGAATGGTTGAGGAAACTTTTACGGTGCGATTTTCCTACTTCGAACGCGAGGGTTAGGCCTTATCGACAATGCCCCGAATGCAGCCCTCTCCCCGCGCTCACCTTTCGCTCAAGACATCATCCGCGGAGACGATCTTTTCTCCCATTGGACAGTGTTCCAAGTGTTCCATCCAGTTGGATTCGGGCGATGCGTCAATCCATGTGCTTGAGGCCAACGCGCAGGTAATCCCACCCGGTCATCAGTGTAAGGATTGCTGCGCCCCAAAGCGTCGCCAGCCCGACTGTGTGCGGAACATTGGCCTCGATCCCGCCAATCATGACGTTCCAGCCGGGCAACCCATGCCCGAGGATGAGCGAACCAAGTGCGATGATCTGGAAGGTCGTCTTCCACTTGGCCAGCTTGGTCACAGGAACCGAGACCTGCAGCCCGCCCAAGAATTCGCGCAGGCCGGAGACGGCAATCTCGCGCACCAGGATGATGAGACCCGCTATCACATGCATATCGCCAACATAGGGCCCGCGCAGGATCCCTTGCGCCGTCAACACCAGGATAACGGCGGCGACCATGATCTTGTCCGCAATCGGATCGAGAAAGATGCCGAGCTTGGAAACCGTGCCGCTCGACCGGGCCAGATAGCCGTCGAAATAGTCGGTAATACCCATCAGGCTGTAGAGGCCGAATGCCAGCAGGTAACCCAGCGCCCAGTCCGGCCACCACAGCAGGAAGGCCAGGAAAGGCACCGCCAGAATACGCGAGAGCGTGAGGATATTCGGCAAAGTGAGCATCACCTCTTCCCTCTAGCGCCTGATATGCCAGCGCAAAAGGTGGCAGCTTTACCTTGTTCACCGGTCAGCACCCGCTATGGACGGAACAGACAAGGGAATCGATCCGGGAAGCTCCATGACAACATCGACGCACCTTTTGCGCCGCAGGCGTTTCCTACCCCTGTTCTGCACCCAGTTACTCAATGCCTTCAACGACAACCTCTACAAGACAGCAATGGTGCTGTTCGTCGTCTACAGCGTCTACAACGATGAAAGCGCGGAAGGATTGTTCAGCGGTGTCGCATCCTTCCTGTTCATTCTACCCTTCTTCTTTCTCTCGGCCCTGTCCGGACAACTGGCCGATATGCGCGACAAGGCCAGCATCATCCGCATCATCAAGGCGGCCGAAATCGGAATCATGTGTGTCGGCTGCGCCGGGCTGGTGATGGCGTGGAAGGGGATTGCCGTAAACGAACTTGCAATCCCGCTGCTGCTGGCAGCGCTCTTCGCAATGGGCGTTCACTCGACTTTCTTCGGGCCGATAAAATACGCGATCTTGCCGCAGCATTTGCGGCGAGAGGAGGTGCTTGCCGGGACCGGCTTGGTCGAAGCGGGTACCTATATCGCGATCCTCTCCGGGACGATCCTGGCGGGGTGGATTCCCGTCGAATGGGCGGCTGTCGGCATCATCCTGACCGCCGTGATCGGCTATCTTACGAGTTTGCAGGTTCCCTCCGCGCCGCCCCTGGCGAAGGAAGAAAAACTCGATTGGCACATAGTCCGCGCGTCCATCGATCTGGTTCGCAACTGCATGCACGACCGCCAGATTTTCTGGGCGATCATGGCGATCAGTTTCTTCTGGGCCATCGGCGCGGTGCTGATCATCCAGTTCCCGCCCCTGGCCAAGAACACGCTGATGGCAAGCAAGGAAGTCGCCAGCCTGTTCCTGGTGATCTTTTCAGTCGGAATCGCGATCGGATCGGTCTCGATCAACGCGTTGCTCAAGGGGCAGGTCTCCGCCCGCCATGCCCCGGCATCGGTCATTATGATGGGCCTGTTCGTAATCGCATTCTATGTCGTGTGCCGGATGTGGCAGGCCGACCAACCGACCGAGCTGCTCACCGTGGGCCAGTTCATTGCCTGGCCGATGGCATCGGTGATTCTGCTGTGTCTGCTAGGCATTGCCATTGCGGGCGGCATGTTCGTGGTGCCGCTCTACGCTTTTCTTACTACCCGCTGTGCGCCGGATCAGGCCGCGCGCACCATCGCCGCCAACAACATCGTCAATTCGGGCGCAATGGTGATCGGTTCGCTGATAGCGATGGCGCTGAGCGCGATCGGCGTTGCCATGGTCGAGCAATTACTGCTCAGCGCAGGCATGTGCCTCGTGTCGGCATGGCTGGGCAAGCGGCTACATCGCGTGGAGCTGGAGGCGGGGCCTCAGCCCCACCCCGCCGTTACACAATGAAGGCGAGAACCGCGGCGAAGGTCGCGATATAGACGCTGGCAAATCCGCGCACGTCATCCTGCGTCAGCCGCCACAGCGACTCCGCGGGATTCTCGTACTCGTTGCTACGGATATGCGCCGGCAACGACGCCCGGAAGGGGTGCCGTGCGGCTTCGTCGGTAAGGACAAGTGATCTACGCATAGGCAGCGTCTTAACGGTTTCGTAACCATTGCGCATCGCCGAAATCCGGGCTGTTCTGCCACGGGACATTAATCATGCATCTTCACGACGCATGTTCATGGTGAATATCCACCGCGATCCTTGCGGGCGCGATCCGCGCCGCCCCTGCAGCCCGCCTACTCGCCCGCCAGTTCCAGGATCGCCTTCCATTCGTCAGGCGTGATCTCCGCCACGGAAAGCCTCCCCAGCCGCACAAGCTCACAATCCTCCAGGCGCGGATCCGCCTTGATCTGCTTGAGGGTGACCGGGTTCTTCAGCTTGCGCTTCGGCTTGATCTTTACTGCGGCCCATTTGCCCGTCGGATCGGTCGGGTCGGTGATGCCCTCCACACTGATCGTCACGATACCGACGATCTCGAGCCCTTCGCGCGAGTGGTAGAAGAAGGCCTCCTCACCCACTTTCATCGCTGCAAGATTGTTCTTGGCGCGGTGGTTGCGCACACCATCCCACACGCCTTCCTTCTCTGCGACGAGATCGTCCCAGCTGTATTTGAATGGTTCGGACTTCATCAGCCAATAACGGGCCAAGATTGCTCTCCTCGATTCCTGACTTCTTTCCTAACCATGCAAGGCACGGCTCACCACCCCCGCAACCCCTTCCCTAAGCACGAATTAACCCGATTTTTATAGGGTTGGCCCATTGAGCCCGAATGGTCCCCTTTTCGGGCGTGCGCGTGGCGTAGGGATAGATGACGACTTTGGACTCCAAACAGGATCGGAAGCGCAGTAACGGCAGCGAACGCGATGTCGTCGCGTTGGGAATCGCCACAGCCGCAATCCTCCTGTTCGTCGGGACCGGGGGAACCGTGATGCCTCTGGTCGTGCGCTCTCTGCTGGGCGAGGGCAATGGTCCGGACCAGGCATTGGCCAACGCATTACTACTCAACGTTGCCCTAATCATCTTCGGTTGGCGTCGCCATCGGCAGCTTACTGAAGAAATCGCCGAGCGCCGCCAGGCAGAAGAACTGGCACGGCAGCTGGCAGAAACCGACCCGCTTACGGGATGCCTCAACCGGCGCAGCCTGACGCGCGCGACCGATGAGCTTAGAGGCAAGGCGCATGCTTCAGGCAAAGCCGTCGCCTGCGTTCTCGTGGACATCGACAATTTCAAGCAGATCAACGATCTTAACGGCCACACGACAGGCGATGCGGTATTGTGCGAGATCACCATGAGGCTGCGGAGCCTGCTGCCACCTGATGCGCTGCTGGCGAGAATCGGCGGCGACGAGTTCGCCTTGATGGTGCCGTTCCCGAGAAACCAGAGCGAACGCATCGATGATCTGGCCATCCGCCTGATCGAAGGCAATTTCACGCCGCTGGCGGTCGGTGACATCTCGGTCGAAACGACCATGTCGATCGGCATATCCAGCGACCTGGAGGACGATCCGTACAGCGGAGGCAAGGTGGACGCACAGGCGCTGATGCACCGGGCCGACATCGCGATGTACCACGCCAAGAAGCAGGGCAAATCGCGCCACTTCTGGTTCGAGCCGACGATGGAGAACGAACTTCGCTTCCGCAATGATCTGGAAAAGGGCATTCGCCGCGGGATCGAGGAAGGCGAGTTCGTCCCTTATTATGAACAGCAGATCGATCTGGAGACCGGCGAACTGATCGGCTTCGAGATGCTCGCGCGCTGGAACTCTCCCAATATGGGTGTGGTCTGCCCGGAAATCTTCATTCCGATTGCCGAGGAAATCGGCGTAATCACTCAGCTCTCCGAACAATTGATGGTGCAGGCTTTCGCCGACGCGCGGCATTGGGATCCGGCACTTACCCTGGCAGTCAATATCTCGCCCTTGCAGCTACGCGATCCATGGTTTGCCCAGAAGCTGCTCAGGCTGATGGTTGCGCACAGTTTCCCGCCGTCGAGGCTGGAGATTGAGATCACCGAGAGCTGCCTGCGCGAGAATGTCAGCCTGGTAAGTTCGATGATTTCCAGCCTCAGGAACCAGGGCGTGAAGGTGAGCCTGGACGATTTCGGGACCGGCTATTCCAGCCTCGAACAATTGCGCACGCTCCCATTCGACAGGATCAAGATCGACCGCAGCTTCATCGCGGAACTCAACACCGGAAACCCGGACTCCAGGATCGTCAAGGCGATTGTTTCGCTGGGCCGTGGGCTCGAGCTGCCCATCACCGCCGAAGGTATCGAGAACAAGGATATCCTTGGCGCGCTCAAGCACATGGGCAAGCTGATGGGCCAGGGGTATATCTACGGCAAACCCGAAACCGCCGATCAGGTGCACGAGCGGCTGAGGAATGCCAAGCGACTTGCCGCCAATCAGAGCGTGGAAGACAGCGAAACAACTGCGATTCCAGAAAGCTCGCCGGAAGCATCGCAAACACCTTTCAGAGCCGCAAAAGGCTGAACGCGCGGCACCGCTTGGTGTCGCTAGGGCTGGACGGAACCACCCTGCATGCATAGATGCGCCTCGCAATGCGCATTTCCTTCACCAAGATGCACGGATTGGGCAACGATTTCGTCGTGATCGACGGGCGCGAGGGCGGCGTTCCGGCGATGACCGCGCCTGCCGCGGCGGCGCTGGCCAATCGCACCACCGGCATCGGTTGCGACCAACTCATCCTGCTGGAACCGAGCGAGGCCGCGGATTTTCGCATGCGCATCTTCAACCAGGACGGCGGCGAGGTCGAGGCCTGCGGCAATGCCAGCCGCGCGGTCGCCTTGTTGCACGGCGCGCCGGCCAGCGTGGAGACCGATGGCGGCGTGATTGCGCTCGAACCGGTTTTGGGCGGCGCACGGGTCGATATGGGCCAGCCGCGCTTTGGCTGGGAGGATATCCCCCTCGCCTATGCCATGGACACGCTCAACATGCCGGTTGGCTGGGGAGTGCTGGAAAATTCAGCGGCAGTGAATGTCGGTAATCCGCATGTGGTGTTTTTCGTCGAAGATGTGGACGCGGTTGCGCTGGATCAGCTTGGCCCTGAGATTGAGCATGACCCGCTTTTTCCGCAACGGATCAACGTCAATGTCGCCAGCGTTGAGGGCCGCGATGCGATCCGTCTGCGGGTTTGGGAGCGCGGAGTCGGCCTGACTCGCGCCTGCGGCACGGGCGCCTGTGCCACAGCGGTTGCAGCCATGCGGCGCGGTCTGGTCGATCGCGAGGTGGCCGTCACCTTGCCCGGCGGCTCGCTCATGATCGCTTGGAGCGAGGATGACAGGATCGTCATGACCGGCCCGGCCACAACCAGCTTCACCGGCACATTCGAATGGAACGATTACGCGGGGGATGCAGCCTCGTGAGCGGAGCTGAGATCGTTTCGCTCGGATGCCGTCTCAATATTGCCGAGAGCGAGCGCATCCGCGCCATGTTGAGTCGCGAAAGCGATTTGGTGGTCGTCAATAGCTGCGCGGTGACATCCGAAGCCGTGCGCCAGACAAGGCAGGCGATCCGCAGGATGCGCCGTGCCCGGCCCGATGCCCGGCTGCTGGTGACAGGTTGCGCCGCCGATATCGAGCGCGAACAGCTCGCCGCCATGCCCGAAGTGGACGGGCTGATCGCCAATGAGGCCAAGCTCGATCCCCGCGCCTGGAATGTCCCGGTGGAGGCGCCACCGCTCCCACCGCAGCACACGCGCGCCTTCATCGCTGTCCAGAACGGTTGCGACCATGCCTGCACCTTCTGCGTGATCCCGCAAGGTCGCGGCAAGAGCCGCTCGCTCTCGATCGACGAAGTTCTGCATGAGGTCGAGCGGCATCTGGGAATGGGTGCGCCCGAGGTGATCCTGACCGGCGTGGACGTTACGAGCTGGGGGCATGATCTGCCACAAGTCTTGCCTTTGGGTCGGTTGGTTTCGCGTATTCTTTCGACTTTCCCAGAGTTGAAGCGGCTTCGCATGTCATCGCTCGATGGTGTTGAAATCGATGGTGAATTATTCGAACTTTTTGCGCACGAACCGCGCATGATGCCGCATCTGCATCTTTCGCTGCAGCATGGCCATGACCTGATCCTGAAGCGCATGAAACGTCGCCACCTGCGCGCCGATGCATTGGACCTCGTGGCGCGGCTCAAGCGCCTGCGCCCGGATATCGCCATTGGCGCCGACCTCATCGCCGGGTTCCCGACCGAGAGCGAAGAGCATCATCGGGCTAACCTTGCAATTATCCGCGAAGTGGGAATCGTGCACGGCCACATCTTCCCCTACTCGCCCCGCCCCGGCACGCCTGCCGCGCGGATGCCGCAAATCGACAAGGCGACGATCAAGCGCCGCGCTACCGAGCTGCGGCGAGCCGTTGCCGATGTTCGCGCCGAATGGCTGGAGACCCAGATCGGGCGCGACCTGTCCGTCCTCGCCGAACCCGATGGCACAGGCTATGCCGAGAACTTCGCGCGCGTCACTGTGCCGCAGGATACGCCTGCCGGTGCGATCGTGACGGTGAGCCCCACACGAATCCAGGAAGGACTGCTCAAATGAGCGAGCCCGAGGTTCCCAGGAAATCCTGGGCCGACCGTCTGTTCGGCGGATTCCGCAAGACGTCGGAGCGCCTGTCCGAAAACCTCACCACAGTGGTCGGCACAGCCAAGCTGGACGATGCGACGCTCGACGATGTCGAAGATGCGCTGATCATCTCGGACCTTGGCCCTTCGGCAGCGCGGCGTATCCGCGAGAAACTGGCCGAAAAGCGATTTGGCCTGGAGATCAGCGAGAAGGAGCTGAAGGAAGCGGTCGCGGACGAAATCGCCGAGATATTGCGCCCCGTTGCAAAGCCGCTCGAAATCACTGCTTTCCCGCGCCCGCAAGTGATCCTGGTGATCGGGGTCAACGGCAGCGGCAAGACCACCACCATCGCCAAGCTGGCGCATCTGTTGCAGGAAGACGATTACGGGGTGATGCTGGCGGCAGGCGACACTTTCCGCGCTGCTGCCATCGGCCAGCTTGCCACCTGGGCCGAGCGCATCAATGCACCAATCATCAGCGGCCCCGAAGGCGGCGACCCGGCCAGCATCGTGTTCGACGCGGTCAAGGCTGCGACCGATCAAGGCACCGATGCATTGATCGTCGATACCGCTGGCCGGTTGCAGAACAAGCGCGAGCTGATGGACGAATTGGCCAAGATCCGCCGCGTGCTGGGCCGCCTCAACCCGGAGGCGCCGCATGACGTGGTGCTGGTGCTCGATGCCACCAACGGCCAGAATGCGCTTGCCCAGATCGATGTGTTCAAGGAAGTAGCAGGCGTGACCGGTCTCATCATGACCAAACTTGACGGAACCGCGCGCGGCGGCGTGCTGGTCGCGGCGGCGGAGCAATACGGACTGCCGATCCATGCCATTGGCGTGGGCGAGAAGATCGATGATCTGCGCCCCTTCGATCCCGATCTGGTCGCGCGCGTGATTGCTGGAGTTGCCTGATGCCGGAAGCCGAGAAAAAGACAAAGAAAGGTTCCGGCTGGCTCAGCGTCGCGGTCGATTACGGCCCGCTGATCGTTTTTCTGGCCGTCTATAGGTTCTATGCGCCCCAGGAGAGCGAGATCGCGGCGGAGATCGCCGCAATCGTCAAGGGAACCATCGGCTTCATCATAGCCGCCATCTGCGCCCTGATCTTTTCCAAATGGAAGCTGGGCCGGATCTCGCCCATGTTGTGGTTCTCCACCGCACTGATTGTCGGCTTCGGAAGCCTCACGATCTTCTTCGGCGACCCAACCTTCGTTCAGCTCAAGCCGACCATCATATATGTGGTATTCGGTGTGGTACTGCTTGTGGGGTGGAAACTGGGCAAACCGCTGCTCAAGATCCTGCTCGAAGCCGCATTCGAGGGGCTGGAGGAATCGGGCTGGCTCAAACTATCGCGCAACTGGGGCGTGTTCTTCCTCTTCCTCGCAGTCTTGAACGAAGTTTTGCGCCACTTTTACAACGTCGATAATGGCAATTTCGAAACCTGGCTCTGGGCCAAGATCTGGGTCTTCCTGCCGATCACTTTCCTGTTCACTTTCAGCCAGATACCCATGCTACTGAAGCACGGGCTGGACCTCGAAGGCGAAGAGGAAGCGATCACCGACATCCCCCCGCCCTGATTCTCCCCTCCTTGCCAATCGCATATCTGCGCCTAATCTGGCGCTGTCTTTCGATCGTCTCTTGGCAGGCGGTCGTTCGGTTGTGGTCAAGAAGGGGGAGAGAATATGGCCAAATTGTTTGGAAATCTGAATTTGGTGATGCTTATCGGACTGGTCGTGGCGATTGCGCTCATGGCCTGTTTCATGGGCAGCGCGCCGATCAGCGTGAACACGGTCGCGCGCTGGCTGCACCTGTTCTTCGGTGTGCTGTGGATCGGCTTGCTCTACTATTTCAATTTCGTGCAGGTGCCCAATATGGGCAAGATTGCCGACGAGCATAAGCCCGCGATCACCGGCACCATAGCACCCGCCGCGCTCTACTATTTCCGTTGGGCGGCAGCCTTTACTGTGCTGACCGGCCTGATCATCGCCTGGACCGGCGGCTATCTGGTCGATGCCCTCACCTTCAAGGGTGGCGGCAATTTCAATCTGATCGGCGCAGGCATGTGGATGGCACTTCTGATGGCCTTCAACGTGTGGTTCATCATCTGGCCAGCGCAGCAGAAGATCCTTGGCCTCGTCGATGCCAGCGCGGAAGAGAAAGCCGCTGCGGGGCCACGCGCACTGATCGCCAGCCGCCTGAACACGCTGCTTTCGATCCCGATGATGTGGGCCATGGTCAGCGCAAACCTGGGCTGACGTATCGGTTCATCCAAAGAAGGGCGCTGGGGCAAGCCGGCGCCCTTTTTATTGTGGGTTCAGATTTCGACCTGGCTACCCAGTTCCACTACGCGGTTTGTGGGTAGCTTGAAGAAGTCCATCGCTGTTGCCGAGTTGCGCAGCATCCATGCAAAGATCTTCTCACGCCAGATCGGCATTGCCGGCTTCTTCGAAGGCAGCAACGTCTGGCGGCTGAGGAAGAAGCTGGTCTGCATCATATCGAACTCGCCGCCACAACGCTCCATCGACTTGAGCCCCGCCGGTACATCGGTCGATTCCATGAATCCGTAATGTAGCACCGCGCGGTAGAAGCCATCTCCTAAATCGTGATATTCGCAGCGCTCGCCCGGATCGACATAGGGAATGTCGGCGATGTCGACGGTCAGGATCACCACCCGTTCGTGCAGCACCTTGTTGTGCTTGATATTGTGCAGCAGCGCCGACGGAACGCCTGCGGTGCTCGACGCCATGAAGATCGCAGTGCCGGGAACGCGCGTGGCCGAATTCTTCGCCGACTTTGCAAAAATCTCGATCGGCAAGGCGACCTCGCTCATCCGGTCGCGCATCAGCTTGCGCCCACGCGCCCAGGTGGTGAGCAGAGTGAATGCGACAAGGCCCACAATCAACGGGAACCAGCCGCCATCGGGCACCTTGGCAAGGTTCGCCGCGAAGTAGGCCCCGTCAACGATAAGGAAGATCGCGACCACCGGTGCCGCCATCCACCACTTCCACCGCCATACGCCAACGAAGAGCACGCCCATCAGCAGCGTGTCGATTGTCACCGCACCCGTTACGGCGATGCCATAGGCCGAGGCGAGGTTGGACGAATTCTGAAAAGTCAGGACAAGGATGATCACCGCCACCATCAGCGCCCAGTTGACCACAGGGATGTAAATCTGGCCGCCTTCGGTTTCGCTAGTGTGACGTATCGACAGGCGCGGGATGAAGCCCATCTGGATCGCCTGATGAGTGATCGAGAATGCGCCTGAGATAACTGCCTGGCTGGCAATGAAAGTGGCAAATGTAGCCAGGAAGACAAGCGGCAAGCGCCACTGTTCGTTGGCGAGGAAGAAGAACGGGCTCTGGATTGCTTCGGCAGCCTGATCTGCAGGCAGCCCGATCACCATCGCGCCCTGACCAAAATAGTTGAGCAACAGACATGGCATGACGAAGCCGAACCATGACAGGCGCATCGGCCCGCGACCGAAATGGCCCATGTCCGAATAGAGCGCCTCCGACCCGGTAACCGCCAGAACGACCGAACCAAGCGCCAGGAAAGCCAGCGTGCCGTCGAGAACGAAGAAATTGACCGCGTGATAGGGATTGAGAGCCCACAGGATCTCTGGTGTCTGAAATATCTGCCAGGCGCCCATCCCGGCTATCACTGTAAAATAGACGATCATGACCGGGGCAAAAAGTGCCCCGACCTTCGCTGTTCCACGCTTCTGGAGCACGAACAGGATGATCAGCAGAACGAGCGCAATCGGGATAACCAGCCGGTCGAGCCTGTGGTTCACCACTGTCAGCCCCTCGACCGCAGAGAGAACCGAGATGGCGGGCGTGATCATGCTGTCTCCGTAAAACAGCGAAGTCGCGAAGACGCCGAGGATTACCGCCAGCCAGCCATAGCGCGATCGACCGATATGGCGGGATATCAGCGCGACCAGGGCAAGCGAACCACCCTGCCCCTTGTTGTCGGCGCGCATCAATATGGTGACGTACTGGATCGCCACCACCAGCGTCATCGACCAGAAGATAAGACTGATGACGCCGAGCACATGTGCCTTGTCGAGCGCCAAGGGATGCGGACCAACAAAGGTTTCGCGAAAGGCGTAGAGCGGGCTGGTGCCGATATCGCCGAAGACGATACCGATCGCACCGACGGCCAGGGCAGCTTTCGTCGTGCCATGTCCGTGGCCATCCGATCCACCTTGGGGTTGATCGGAATCTCCGTTTTGGGGAACCAACGCTTCGCTCATGCTTCTAAGTTTCCTGACCCGAAACGCGGGCTAGGCCCAAGCAAACCTTACAAGGCGGCGGCGCTTAGCACCGGCTGTTCGCGCCTGCAACACGTGCTTACTGCACCGTGCCGGACTGCATTTGGCCGATCAACTGGTCGAGTCGTTCGATCCGCTGCTCGAGTTCCTCCCGCCAGGGAGCATCCTGCGGCGATTCGGCCAGCAATTCACTCCATACAGCGCGTGCCTGCCCCGGCTGACCAGATCGCAAGAAGGAAACACCCAGAAAATAGGCGGGGCCGGGATTGCCACGGAGAGTTTCTTCTGCCCGAACGAAAGCGAACAACGAGGCTGGCGTGACTCGCCCTTCGGCATGTTCGACCAGCGCAATGGCAAGCGCCAGCCATGCCTCGCCATGCGAAGGGTTGTCCGCCAGGCCCGAGCGCAGGATTCCGGCCGCATCGGCAAACTGGCCTCGGCGCGCAAATCCATCTGCAAGCGTCAGATAGCCAGGGAGAGGGACGGAGGGATCGAACAGCGCGCGGCGCGCTTCCACCACGGCCTCACCCGATTCTGCGGAATCCTGCGCCGCTGCCTTGGGCGCCGAGGGAAGCCCCGGCGAGCCTTGCAGCGCATATCCCGCCAATCCGAACATCAGCACCGCGCCAAACAATGTCCAGCTCCGGCGAGGCAAGCGCAGCATGAAGGCCGCGAACAGGAAAGCAATTCCCGCAAGCAAGAGGATCGGAAGCCAGATCATTGCCCGCTACCTCCCTTGCGACCGATACGTCGCCACAGCACCAGCGCAGCAACGAGGAGCAGGATCACAGGCACCACGAAAAGCGGCCAGGTCGTGCTGCTCACCTTGGGCTCATAGCTGACGTAATCGCCATAGCGCTCGATCAGCCAGGCCCGAATCGCCTCCGGGTCTTCACCGGCGGCAATGCGCGTGCGGACCTGGTGCCGCATGTCGCCCGCCATCGAGGCATCGCTGTCGGCAATCGACTGGCTCTGGCACTTGAGGCAGCGCAGTGTCTGCATCAGCGCATGCGCCTTCGCCTCCAGCGCCGGATCGTCGAGCTGGCGATAGGCATAGGGTGCGGGCGGCATGTCCTGCTGTGCTGCAAGCGGAATTGCCAGCGGCAATGCAACCAAAGCTGCGATCAGGGCCAGCAGCGCCCTCATTGCGCTACCTCCTGCAGTTTACCGATCAGCATGGGCACATCGCTCTCGCGGACATCGCCCAAATGCTGGTACCGGATCACGCCCTCGCCATCGATGACAAAGGTTTCCGGTACGCCCGAGGAACCGATTTCGATCTGGAGTTCAGAAAGGTCGTCTGCCCCGATGCGGCTGTAGGGATTGCCATAGCTGGCGAGGAAACGCGCCACATCCTCGGGTTTGTCGCGGATCGCAACGCCAACAACTTCAACACCTTGCTTCTTCAACTCGCCGAGCTGGCGTGCCTCTGCGATGCATGGCAGGCACCAGCTAGCCCAGATATTGAGGAGCTTGGGCTTTCCGTCCTTGAAATCGGCCAGCGAGACACCCGGCCGGTCTGCACTCGCGGCACGCAATTCGAATTCTGGCAGCGGTTTGCCGATCATTGTCGAATGGACGAACTCATCCTTCGGTTGCGTCAACTGATATGCCGCCAACCCCACGAAGAAGAGGAACAGCATCAGGGGAAGCCATACTTTCCAGCGCATCATGCGGCCTCCAATGTTTCCCGGTCGGCGCGGCGCTCATCCCCTCGCCGGATAATCTCGCGCCGCCTGAGGTCCGCCATCAATCGACCGATGATGGCCAACACGCCGCCCAGCCCTACCAGCAATCCGCCGTACCAGATGAAAGTCACGAATGGCTTCCACCACAAGCGAAGTTGCCAGCGCCCATCCTGCGCCTGATTGCCCAGAACAACATAGAGCTGCCCGTCCATCCGGGTGAGGAGCGCACTTTCGGTCGTCTGCTGTGGTGGCGCCCAGAAGCTGCGTGCCTGCGGATCGAGCTCTACCGGCGTGCTGGAACCACGCTGTGCAATCAGACGGCCTTCGAGCGCGGTCCAGTTCGGCCCTGCAACCGGGGAGACGCCGGCAAGCGTAACCTGCCAGTCACCGACTTGCGCCGCTTCGCCCGGCGCAACCGCAACAAGCCGCTCCTTTGTAAAGGCACTCTCGCTCGCCATGCCGAACAGGGCGACGGCGATCCCGAAATGAGCGATCACCATTCCCCAGGTCGCGACAGGCACACGGGTCAGCTTGCGCCCGGCCAATGGCCAGAAACTTGCCACACCCAGGCCGATCGCAATCGCCAGGCCCAGCAGCGGGAGGACCTGTCCGACGCCGAATATGCCCGCAATCACGGCTACGGTTACGATCAGCGCGGTCACGACGGCGACCGGCAGCTTGATCTGGCCCCAGCTATCGCCGCGCCAGCGCAGCAAGGGCCCCACGGTCATTACCAGCAGCATGGGGATGACGAAAACTGCGCTTGCGGGATTGAAGTAAGGCGGCCCTACTGAAACGCGCACGCCGAAAGCCTCGGTCAGCAGCGGATAAAGCGTCCCCAGCAGGACGATACCCAAGGTCGCGCTGAGCATGACATTGTTGAATACCAATGCCCCTTCACGGCTCAGCAGAGCGAAACGCTGGCCTTCGCTCACTGTGCTGGCGCGCAGTGCGAAAACCAGCAGCGCTCCGCCGATATAGAGCGCCAGCAGCGCGAGAATGAATGTGCCGCGCTCTGGATCGACGGCAAAGGCGTGAACGCTTGTGAGAATGCCCGAACGCACCAGGAAGGTGCCGACCATGCTCATGGAGAAAGCCACCACGCCCAGCATGATCGTCCATGTCCGCAATGCGTCGCGTGCCGCCAGAACGCTGGCCGAGTGGAGCAATGCCGTCGCCGCCAGCCAGGGCATTAGCGAGGCGTTTTCGACCGGATCCCAGAACCACCAGCCGCCCCAGCCAAGCTCGTAATAGGCCCAATAGGAACCAGCCGTGATGCCGACTGTCAGGAACACCCATGCGCCCAGAATCCACGGTCGCATCACGCGGGCAAATTCCGGTGTGACCTGGCGGGTCAGCAGCGCGCCGACTGCAAAGCTGAATGCCACCGATAGTCCGACATAGCCGAAATAGAGCGTTGGCGGATGGAAGGCCAAGCCGATGTCCTGCAGCAGTGGATTGAGCCCCAGCCCCTCTGCAGCAGGTACGCTCAACCGCTCGAACGGGTTCGAACTGAACAGCAGGAAGGCGTAGAAACCCAGCGCTACAAAACCTTGAGAAGCCAGCGTCGCCTGCATGGTCTTTTCCGGCAACCGCCGCTCGACCAACCCGATCAACCCGCCCGCAACCGCCATCACTGTGACCCACAGCAGCATCGAGCCTTCGTGATTGCCCCACGCGCCCGCCAACTTGAAGATCAGCGGCTTCATCGAATGCGAATTGCTGGCGACCAGCTTGATCGAGAGATCGGTCACCGCAAATGCCCACAGCAGCATTACGAAGGCGAAGGCCGCAAGCAGTCCCTGAAGAACAGCAGCCGGACGAACCAGCGAGGCAAGCTCTCCGCCATCCTCGCGCTGGGCCAGCGCACCGCCGATAAGCTGCAGAGTGGCGAGCGCCGCCGCCATCCAGAGAGCCGCAAGGCCAAGTTCGGCGATCATTGGCAGCGACCCGTCACTTCAGGCCCACTGTCGTCTCTTCGGCCATTTTCGCTGCCTGGTGCCCATCCATGTCCTGCAACTCGCGCGGAACATAATTCTCGTCATGCTTGGCGAGCAGATTGGTAGCGACAAAGGTTCCGTCAGGCCCAAGGCTGCCTTCCGCGACTACGCCCGAACCTTCGACGAAGAGATCGGGCACGATCCCGCTGAAACGTACCGGAACGCGCGCGTCCTTCTGGTCGGTCACAACAAAACCGATGGTAACGCCGTCGGGCATGGTCTCGATTGATCCCTGCGCCACCATGCCGCCCAGCCGCACCGGCTGTCCCAGCTCTGGCGGATCGGCGATCAATTGGTCGGGCAGGTAGAAATAGCTCGCCTGGTTACGCAGCGACCACGCCGCCATCAGGCCGGCGCCAATCAGCGCCATCAGTGCAATCACGATCAGGATCAGCCGCTGATGCTTGGGCTTGAGAGTCTTGCTCATCGGCGTTTCACCTCGTCACGACGCTTCTCCGCGCGCTTCATTGCGATCCAGCTCCATGCAGCCATCGCAAGTGTCCCGCCCACGCCGACCACATAGGCAGCGATCACGAAGTTCCACTGGTCGAGCGTTTCGTAGTTCACGCGGCCTCCATTGCTCTGCGCCGCAAGCGCGCTTCGGCCTGGAAATCGGCCAGCAGTGTGCGCATCCGCGCCAGCACCACTCCTGCAAAGAGTAACGAGAAGCCGACCGTTCCGATCAGCAATGGCACCAGGAACTCTGTATCGATTGCGCTCTTGCCCATGGTGATGCTTGGCGGCTGATGCAGCGAATTCCACCACACGACGGAACGATTGATGATCGGGATGTTGATCGCGCCGACGAGTCCGAAAATCGCCGGAATGCGCGAAGAAGCCCCGTCACGTGCCGCAGCCTGCGACAGCGCGATATAGCCTGCATAGAGGAACAGCAGCACCAACATGCTGGTCAGCCGCCCGTCCCATACCCACCAAGTGCCCCAGGTGGGCCGCCCCCAGATAGAGCCGGTCGCAAGACAGATCGCGGTGAAGACCATGCCGGGCACCGCCGATGCGCGTGCGGCAATTGCCGCCAGCGGATGCTTCCACACCAGGAAAACCAGGCTCGAGATGGCAATCGCGGTCCAGCCGCCCATACCCAGCCATGCCGTCGGCACGTGCAGGAACAGGATTCGCACCGTTTCGCCCATCAGGCGATCCGGCGAAACTTCCAGCAAGCCCCAGGCCAGCGCACCGCCAGCGATCACGAGCCCGCTGACGAGCAGGAGCGGTGTCAGCCATTTGGCGAGCGACAGGAAGCGGGTTGGGTTGGCGTAGCCGTGCATGAGAATATCGTGGAGAGGCTTTTACAGTGCCCCTCGCCCCCCGCAAGACCGCATTTGGTCCAATTGCGGAGCTATCCGCGCCCAATCAGCTCTTGCGCCATGCGATCGGCCACCACGTCAGGCGAAAGCCCGCTCGTATCCGATTCCTGCCAGATCTGTTCGAGACGGCCCGGAATCTGCGCAATCCGCTTGCGCACTTCGTTGATGTCGCAGGGCTCGCCATGCTGGCGGCAGAGATATTCCATCGTCACGCTGATGATTCCGCCAGCGTTTATGACGTAGTCCGGCGCGTAAAGAATGCCGCGTTCGGCCAGCATCTCACCGTGATGTGCCCGCGCGAGCTGGTTGTTCGCCCCGCCCGCGACAATCGGCGTTTCGAGACGCGCGATGCCTTCATCGTCGAGGATTGCACCGAGAGCATTGGGGCTGAACACATCGCAGGACACGCTCATGATAACGTCGGCGGGAACCGCTTCTCCACCCAGTTCGGCGGCCAGCGCCTCAGCCCGGTCATGATGAATATCCGCAAGCGTCAGCTTCGCGCCGTCCTTGGCGAGCAAGCGCGCGACACCGCCGCCAACGCTGCCCACGCCTTGGAGCGCCACGTGAACCCCATCGACGCTGTCTTTGCCCAGCTTGTGTTTTACCGCTGCCTTGATGCCCAGGAATATCCCCATCGACGTGAACGGACCGGGATCGCCACCCGCAGCGCCCTCACCTTCGGCCGGCAGGCCAGAGACATGCGCGGTTCGCTCCGCAACTGCGACCATATCGGCTTCGCTGATCCCGACATCTTCCGCCGTGACATAACGGCCGCCCAGCGCCTCGACTGCGTCGCCGAATGCAGCGAGCATTTCGGGAGTCTTGGTGCGATTCTCGTCCGCCAGGATTACTGCCTTGCCGCCGCCCATCGGCAGTCCGGCCATGGCGTTCTTGTAGCTCATGCCGCGGCTGAGGCGCAGCGCATCGCGCATCGCGCCTGCCGGGTCGGCATAGTGCCAGAAACGGGTGCCCCCTGCTCCGGGCCCCAAGTGACTCGAATGGATCGCAATAATGGCAGTCAGGCCGCTCTTTGGATCGCGCACGAACTGCACCAGCTCGTGGTCGTCATAATCCGCTTCGGTCCAGAATGCCGGCATTGTCGATTCCCTTCATGGCCGCGGCCTGAAGGCAGGACAGGAAGGGGAAGATGGGGCGATCGACGGGATCCGAACCCGCGACCTCCGGTACCACAAACCGGCGCTCTAACCAACTGAGCTACGATCGCCACATGCCCCGGCCTGCTGTCATGCCGATGCCGCGCAAGCGGGGCTGATACGCGCCTTGGCGCACCCGTCAAGGGCAGCCGCAGCGGGGGCGAGCCTGTTGCACAAGAGACAGAGTTTGGGAAGCGAAAACTGCGCACTCACATAGCAAACGCAATAATATTTCACGCTTGCCGGAAGCGCCATTGGGCCTATCGTATCCGAATGGGTCGACATGGCGAATCCAGTGCCGATCATCTGCTCGCTCACGGCGGGGTGCAGCGCGTGCCCAGCGCGAAGATCGAACTGTTTCAGATTCGCGAATTTCTGGAGCCCGGCCTGCGCCATGAACTGGTTGCGCTGATCGATGCCAACCGCCGCCCGTCGACCATAGCCGACGACAATGGCGATCACTATTTCCGCACTAGCGAGACCTGCGACCTGGACGCCGACGAACCGGCTGTGCGGCAGCTTGAGGCCTTGCTGCTACGGCTCGGTGGGATCGATCCTGCCTATGGCGAACCGATCCAGGGCCAGCGATATGATGTAGGGCAGGAGTTCAAGGCCCACACCGACTATTTCGCGCCCGATGGAGCGGACTTCCAGAAGTTCTGTTCCGTTGCGGGTCAGCGCACCTGGACTTTCATGATCTATCTCAATGATGTGGATGCCGGAGGTGCTACAAGGTTCAAGGTGATCAACAAGACCTTCAAACCCGAAGCCGGAAAGCTGGTATGCTGGAACAACCGAAGGCCGGACGGGAGCGTCAACCCGAACACGCTCCACCACGGAATGAAGGTGCGCAAGGGCGTGAAATATGTGATTACCAAGTGGTATCGAGAGAAGGAGTGGGGCTGGTAATGAGCAACTACACTGATCTGGCAGAAAAGCTGCGCGCTCGTTTGGACGGATTGCTCGAACGGGCGGAGGTAATCGAAGACGATTTGCGCCATCCGCTCGATGCAGATTGGGAAGAGCAGGCGGCGGACCTGGCTGACGACGAATCGTTGGAGGGTATTGACGAGGTCCTGCGCGAAGAGATCCAGCAGATCCGGCTCGCCTTGCTGCGGATCGAGAACGGAACCTATGGCACCTGCGCCGTGTGCGGCGACGAGATTGCGCGTGCGCGGCTGGAAGCGCGCCCTATCGCAACCCGCTGCATCAAATGTGCGTGAATCTCTGCCGATAAGGCAGCGCAACAAGAAAGGGCGGCCCCGTCGGACCGCCCTTCCCTTCGCGGTCTTGCGACCGCTTAGCCTGTAAAGCCGACTTACTTCTTGAGAGACAGCCCGCCGAAACGCTTGTTGAACGCAGCCACGCGGCCACCTTCCTGAATCTGCTGGCGACCACCAGTCCAGGCCGGGTGGCTGGTCGGGTCGATATCGAGCGTCATCGTGTCGCCTTCGCTGCCCCAGGTGGAGCGCGTCTGGAATTCGGTACCATCGGTCATCTTGACCGTGATCATGTGATATTCGGGATGCCCTTCGGCTTTCATGTTTCGTGTCCTTGCTAGCCTGCGCCCGGTTCCGACCGGACATGCTGTCTGCGGGAAAGCGGCGCGCTTAGAGGCGCCGCGCAATAATTGCAACCTTATTCCGGCGGATCGGCGATCATCGCCGTGAACTCGCATTCGCTGGTGGTCTTGCCCTCGACGCTCGCCTTGCCCTTGAATTTGTAAACCCGGCTGCGCTTCTGGATGAACTCGACTTCCAGATCGAGCAGGCAGCCCGGCGTCACCGGCGAACGGAACTTTGCGTTGTCGATACCCATGAAGAACACCAGCTTGCCCGTTCCGGCCAGCTCCAGCGTCTCGATGCCCAGGATCGCCGCAGCCTGTGCCATCGCTTCGATCTGCAGCACGCCGGGCATGATCGGAGCGCCCGGGAAATGCCCCTGGAAGAACTCCTCATTCATGGTCACGGCTTTCACCGCATGAATGCGCTCACCCAGTTCGATCGACTTGACTCGGTCGACCAGCAATAACGGGTACCTGTGAGGCAGGGCCTTGAGTATCTTGTGAATATCGTAAGCACTGCTTGCGCTCTCGCCACTCATGGCCCTGTCCCCCGATATGTGTCCCGTCCGGCGCGCTTAGCGGCCGGTCGGTGCCTGCGGATTCTGCTGCTGCGCCGCCTGCTGTTGCTGCTGCGCCTGGATCGCCTGTGCAGTCAGTAGCGCCTGTTGAATCTGCTGGAACATCGCAACCGAATTGCGGTTCGGCTGCCAGCCCTGCGGCGGCACGATCTGCACGCTGGGTACCTTTGCATTGAGCGAGGTTGCTACGAGCTGCGTAATGTTGGCTTGCTGCGGCGCATAGACGACTGCCTCGGGAGCGACCACGAACTGGATCTGGCGCTGCGTCACGACTTCCTGAAGTGCAGGAGAATACTGGCGCAGGATCTGCTCGATCGCATAGATGCGCGCGCTGTCGACCTGGTTGGAGAGCTGCCCCACTTCCTGTTCGATCTGCGCGATCCGCTGTGCCTGACTGCTGTTCTGCGCGGCCGTTTGCTCCGCTTCATCCAGTTCATTGTCATTGTTGGTGTCGAGCTGCTTGAGCAGGGTCTGGCGCTCTTCGCTGCGCTGACGGATGGTGTCGAGCTGTGACTTATAGGTGGTGCCAATCTGCTGATAGGCAGTCTGAAATGCAGTGGTGTTGATGATCACGCCCGGCGCATTGACGGTTGCAATATTGCCCTGAACCTGAGCGGAAACCGGCGTAGCCAGAGCGGCTGCGGTCGCGAGGCTCGCAGCAACGAGCGATGTCTTGAAAAGTTTCATTAGAATTGAGTTCCTACGTTGAAGGAGAATTTCTTGGTATCGTCACCAGGCTCTTTCTTAAGCACGTGAGCAAAATCGATCCTGAACGGACCGAAGGGCGAGTTCCAGTTCACCCCGATACCGATTGAGATGCGTGGCGCGGCCGAATCGCCAAGGAAGACTTCGCGGAAGGCCGTGCCCTGGCGTATCTGTGCAGTGTTCACCTCACCGTCGGGATCGATCGGATCGGTGGTAGATACAAACGTCGGATTGCCATTGCCGTCGAGAATGACATCGCCATTCGCGTCCCGCTCGCGGGTAGAATACAACAGATTGCCATCGGCGTCGCGCAGCTGGATTCCGTTGGGATTATCCAGCAGCTGGGGCCTGGTCACGGCGAAGAGTGCGCCAGCATCGACGAAGATTGAAGGTCGCAGGCCCATTTCGCGGGCACCCGAGCCTAGCGGAATTTCGAGCTCTGCCCGGCCCAGGTAATAGGCTCGACCGCCCAGCGCATCGTCCTGAACCCGCTTGCGATCGGTAATCGGGACCCGGTTGCCATCGTCATCGGTTATGTAGGGCTGGCGCAGGATGCGCGGCCCGATACCGCGAATGTCGAAACCGCGAATCTGCGGTTCGCCGAGGAAGAATCGGTCCGTCAGCCGAACATTGTCCACGAAGGGGTTGTTGTTGCTTTCAAGCGAGTTGATCGCGCCGCCTTCCGCCGACACCGAGAAGATAAAGCCGCTGCCCATCGGGAAATACTGCGCAGCCTTGCCGCGAACCCGGACATATTTGACTGACCCGCCAAGCCCGGCGAACTCAACCCCGAAGGTTACGTTCTGTCCGCGCGTCGGTCGCAAGCGGCTGTCGAGCGTGTTGAAGGCAAAATTGAGCCCAAGGATCGAACTGGTCCGCTTGCCGATCGCTTCGCACAGATAGCGTCCTGCAATGATCGGGTCGCAAGTCGCGATCCCGTCGCCATCGAAATCCGAGAAATAGGTCGCCTGGTCCAGGCTGATATCGTCGAAATTCAGCGTGTAACTGCCAATCATCGAGAGATATTCGGTCAGCGGCACGCCTGCACGCAACGAGAAGCCGGTGGTGGACTGCTCGTAAAGGTTGCGACGGTTTCTCTGGAACCGATTGAAGCTGTTGTAATCACGCCGATAGATGTCGAGCCCGGCCGAGATATTGCGATCGAACACATAGGGTTCGGTGAAGCTGATCGATGCCGCACGCGAATAGCGCGAGTAGTTGAGGCTCAGGCCGACTGTCTGGCCACGCCCGCGGAAATTGCGCTGGCGGATCGAAGCCGCAAGGATGAAGCTTTCAAGCGAAGAGAAACCGGCAGAGAGCTGCAATTCGCCGGTCGGCTGCTCTTCCACATTCGCTTCCAAGACGATCCGGTCCGGCTGCGAGCCTTCGGTCTGTTCGACCTCGAAGTTTTCCTGGAAGTAACCCAGCGAATTGATGCGCGCTGTAGTGCGCTTGACCTGCAAGGAATTGAACGCGTCACCCTCGCCGATACGGAACTCGCGCCGGATCACCTTGTCCTGGGTTAGCGTGTTGCCGTTGACATCGACCCGTTCAACATAAACGCGCGGAGCCTGACGAAGGACGAAATTGACGTCCATCGTAAGGTCTTCCTTGCTGCGGCTGAATTGCGGCTGCACGTCGGCAAAGGCATAGCCGAAGGTACCGGCCAGTTCGGTAATCTGCTCAACCGTGTCCTCGACCTGCTTGGCGTTGTACCAGTCGCCTTCCTTCATCGGCAGGTTCTGCCTCATCCGCTCGCTATCGAAATCGCGGAGCTGGCTTTCGACTGCGACATCGCCAAATTTGTAGCGCTCACCCTCTTCAACAACATAGGTGATGATGAAATCGCGCTTGTCCGGCGTCAGCTCGGCAACGGCCGAGACAACGCGGAAATCGGCATAGCCTTCCGTCAGGTAGAATTGACGCAGCTTCTGCTGGTCGAAGGCCAGGCGGTCAGGATCGTAACTGGTGTTGGAGCTGAAGAAACGAGTGAGGCGGGCCTGCTTGGTCACCATCTCGCTGCGAAGTTCGCCATCGGAGAACTCCTCATTGCCGATGATGTTGATCTGGCGAACCTTGGATTTCGGCCCCTCGGTGATCTCGAACACGATATCGACGCGGTTTTGCGCCAGCTGCACCATCTTGGGTTCGACCGTGGCGGCAAAGCGGCCCTGGCGCTTGTACAGCTCAATGATACGGGCAACATCCGCGCGCACCTTGGAACGCGTAAAGATCTGGCGCGGCGAAAGCTTGATCTCTGGCAGGATCTTGTCGTTCTTGATCCGCTTGTTGCCTTCCAGCACGATGCGGTTGATCACCGGGTTCTCGGTGACGGAAATCACGACGTTCCCGCCATCGTTGCGGATCGAGAAGTTGGAGAACAGCTCGGTTGCGCCGAGATCCTTCAGCGCCTGGTCGGCCGCGACGGAGGTGTATTCGTCACCCACGCGCAGACGGATGTAGCTGAGGATTGTTTGCGGCTCGAGCCGTTCGGCCCCTGCCACGGAAATCGAGCGGATAGTGCTGTCTACCGGAGCTGGCTGAGGAGCGGGTTCGCTGGCCTCTTCGTCAGGCGAAGCGTCCTGCGCCAAGACCGGCGCGGGCAAGCCGGCCAGCATGGTCCCACACAGCAGTGCAACTGCCAACCGGCCAGCGGGTTTCGCGAAAGCCTCGCCCGCCTTGATCTGTCCACTCATCTTTGCCGTGTTCCCGTCCAAACTCTCATACCAAACGCGCCGCATCTGCATGCCGACACTCGCGGGCCCGAAACCACGGGGCACGACGCGTCAGCCGCCTGTGCCCGATGGCGCGGAGGCAATCAAGCGGCACGGGCCGCCAATCGCCGCTCCAGGGGTTCCTTTCCCCGATTAACCTCCGAAAATCGGAAGCGACACGAGGTCATTCACCGTGACGACCACCATCAGCATAAGCACAAGAGCAACGCCGGTGCGAAACGCCCATTCCATACTGTTCGGGCCGACCGGCTTACGGCGGACTGCCTCTGCCGCGTAGAATGCCAGGTGCCCGCCGTCGAGCGCCGGGATTGGCAAGAGGTTGATGAATGCCAAGTTAATTGAGATCAGCGCCGCAAAACTCACGAAGGCTTCCGGGCCCAGGCTCAATTGTTCACCCGAGTATTTGGCGATCTTGAGCGGGCCACCCAATTCCCTTACCGAACGGTCGCCGGTCAGTATCTGCCCGATACCCGTGACCATCATTTTCACAAGGCCCCAGCTCTGGTCGAAGGCGAGCGTGACGGATTCCACAGCGCCGACCGGGACGATCGTCGGTTCCCCCGAATAGACGCCCAGACGCCCCACACGCGACTGATTGCCGAATTGGTCGGTCTCCATGCTCTCGCCAATCGTGACGGGAAGGGTTTGTGACTTGCCGTCGCGCTCGAAACGGATCTGGATGGTCTTGCCGGGATACATTAGCACTTGGGGTCCGATGTCGCTGAAATCCGTGGTTTCGATCCCGTCGATTGCAATGATCCGGTCACCCACCTTCATGCCGGCATCACGCGCTGCGGACACTTCGGCAAAGCGCGCTACCGAATTGTTCGCCTCAAGCTTGCCGTAAGCGAGGTTGAATGATGCGAAGATGGCTACGGTGATCAGGATATTTGTGGCAGGACCAGCGAAGACGATCAGCGCACGCTGCCATAACGGCTTGCAATGGAAACTATGCTCGCGCTCCTCAGAGCTCGCTTGCGCAATCGCCTCTGCATCCGGAATGCTGGCCGGGTTCATGTCGCCCTGAAACTGGACATAGCCACCGAGCGGGATCGCCGCGATGCGCCAGCGCGTGCCGCGCCTGTCGGTCCACCCGGTCAATTCCTTGCCGAAACCGATCGAAAAGGCGTCGGCTTTGACGCCAAACCAGCGCCCAACGAGGTAATGCCCCAGCTCATGCAGGGTCACCAATGGTCCCAGCACCAGCAAGAAGCCGACGATCCACATCCATATTGGTGGAGATTCAAACAATTAGGCGTGCTCCAACAGTTCCTGCACATTTGCGCGCGCTTCCGCGTCGACGCTTAGAACGTCGTCGAGGCATTTCGGCGCGGGCAGGCTATAGCGGCTCAAGGCTTGCTCGACCATTACCGGTATGCGGGTGAACCCGATCTGACCGGCGAGGAAAGCTGCAACCGCAACTTCGTTGGCCGCGTTGAGCACGGCAGGGGCCGCACCGCCTGTCTCGATCGCTTCGCGCGCCAGCCGCGTCGCCGGAAAGCGGGTTTCGTCAGGCGCAAAGAAACTCAATTCGCCAATTGCCGCCAAATCGAGCGGCGCCATCGGCGTATCCATCCGGTCTGGCCAGGCGAGACAGGATGCGATCGGTACGCGCATGTCGGAAGGGCCAAGCTGCGCCAGAGTCGATCGGTCGCGATATTCGACCATCGAATGGATCACGCTTTGTGGATGAACGATGATACGCAAGCGCTCGAGCCCGACCGGGAACAGGTGATGCGCCTCGATATATTCGAGGCCCTTGTTCATCATCGTCGCGGAATCGACGCTGATCTTCGCGCCCATGTCCCAATTGGGGTGTGCCACGGCTTGCGCTGGAGTTGCAGCGTGGAGCTGTTCCTGCGTCCAGGTCCGGAATGGGCCCCCGCTGGCGGTGAGCGTGATCCGCGCGACATTGGCCAGCTCGTTCCCGGCGAGGCACTGGAAGATCGCATTATGCTCGCTGTCGGTTGGCAGCAGCGTCGCCCCGCTCTCATTGACCGCACGCATCAGCACGTCGCCGGCGGAAACCAGCGCTTCCTTGTTAGCGAGCGCGACCGTCCTGCCTTGAGCGATGGCCGCCATGGTCGGTGCAAGGCCGGCGCATCCGACGATAGCGGCCAGGGTGAGATCGACCGGGCGGGCTGCGGCTTCACATAGCGCGTCACGTCCCGCGGCGACCTCGATTTGCGTGCCAGATAGCGCCTCGCGCAATTCTGGCAGGCGCGCTTCATCCGCAACGACAGCAACCTTGGCGTCGAACTCGCGCGCGAGGCTGGCCAGCTCGGAGACCCGACCGTTGGCTGTCAGCGCTTCGACCCGCCAGTCCTCGCGATTGCGGCGGATCAGGTCGAGCGTCTGCTCGCCCACCGACCCGGTCGCACCGAGGATGGAAATCGAGCGGGTCATGGATGCGCCGCCCACAGGAAGGAAGCCATGATCGATACCGGCAACAGGCCATCCACCCGGTCGAACACGCCGCCATGACCGGGGATCAGGTGCGAACTGTCCTTCACGCCTGCCTTCCGTTTGAGCCAGCTTTCGAAGAAGTCGCCAGCTTGCGCAACCACGGCGAGCAGCGCACCAATTGCAAAGGCCAGGAACAGCATAGGCCGCACCACAATCTCGCCGGTGTTCCATGCAAATGAACTGGCCGCCACCAGACCCGCAGCAATCATGCCTCCTACAAGGCCGGACCAGGTCTTTGAGGGGCTGATAGACGGCGCGATCTTGGGGCCACCGAAGGTTCGACCGCTAAAATAGGCGCCGGTATCGGTTGCGATTACCACTGCCAGCACTCCGATCAACACCCCGACGGGCAACGCGATCAGAGCGAATGCAGCTCCCCCGATATAGGCCATCCCGGCAATCAGGGCCAAGGCTTTGCCGCTCGCACTTTTTGCCACCTTGCTCACTAAGATGGTGAACTCGACAAGACAGGCCAGCGCCACCAGTGCAATAAAGGTATCCAGCCAAACGCCACCCAGCCACAGCGCCGCACCCGCCACGGCCAGCATGACCACCGCAGATGCTACCCGCACCGGCAGATCTGATTTCTTCTTGGGGGCCTCACCTTCCGCCATAGCGGCGCTCCCTCTTCGCGAAATCGTCCAGCGCCTGCTGCAGATGCTCGGGCGTGAAGTCGGGCCACAGCGTGTCGACGAACAGCATCTCGGCATAGGCCGATTGCCACAGCAGGAAATTCGACAGGCGGATCTCCCCGCTGGTACGGATCAGCAGATCGAGCGGTGGCAGATCCACCGTATCGAGATGCGCCGCGATGGTCTTTTCGGACACTTCGCCAATTGCCGCCGCCTTGGCAGCAGCGCGTGCTATCTCCTGCTGCGATCCATAGTTCAGCGCCACCGCCAAAATGCGCGAGCCCTTGCTCGTCTGCTCCAGCGCATCCTCGAGCATGGCGACGATATCGGGCGCGAGCCCCTGCCAGTCGCCAATGATCTTGAGCCGCACATCATTGGCGACGAATTCCGGCAGGTCCGATTTGATGAACTTGCGCATCAGGTTCATCAGATCGTCGACTTCGCCCTCTGAACGCTTCCAGTTCTCGCTGCTGAAGGCATAGAGCGTCAGGCAATCGAGCCCCATTTGCTCGACAGAGCGCACCAGCTTGCGAACCGCCTCGACGCCGCGCTTGTGACCCATCGCACGCGGCAATCCGCGTTTCTTGGCCCAGCGTCCATTGCCATCCATGATGATGGCAACATGTCTTGCACGGTTGGAACTGGGGTCAGACATTTCGTAAACCGCTTGGACTGAGCTCGACCGGCCCAATCACTGAGTCAGGATTTCCTGTTCCTTCTTCGCCGCAGCGGCATCCGCTTCGCCGACATATTTGTCGGTCAGCTTCTGCACTTCATCTTCCAGACGCTTGCGGTCGTCTTCGGAGATTTCCTTCTTCTTCTCGTCGGCCTTGAGCGCTTCCATCCCGTCACGCCGGACGTTGCGGATCGCGATCTTCGCATTCTCGGCATATTTGCCCGCCAGCTTGGCCAGTTCCTTGCGGCGTTCCTCCGTCAAATCGGGCATGGGCAGGCGTATGGTCTGCCCGTCGATCATCGGGTTGAGCCCCAGATTGGCATGGGCAATGCCCTTCTCCACCGGGATGACATTGGCCTTGTCCCACACCTGCACGCTCAGCATGCGCGGTTCCGGCGCGGAAACGGTCGCCACCTGGTTGAGCGGCATCATTGCGCCATAGACTTCCACATGCACCGGATCGAGCAGGCTGGTGTTGGCGCGCCCCGTACGCAGGCCCGCGAGATCGCTCTTCAGCGCTTCCACCGCGCCATTCATGCGCCGTTCGATATCGGCCTTTTCATATTGTGCCATTGCTCAGGCTTCCTCTTGTACGATTGTCTGCACGCCCTTGCCTTCGAGCACGCGGGCGACATTGCCCTTTTCGCGGATCGAGAACACCACGATCGGTATGTCATTCTCGCGGCAAAGCGCAACCGCCGCCGCGTCCATCACCTTGAGATTATCTGACAGGACCTTGTCATAAGTGATCGTCTCGAAACGGGTCGCGTCAGGATTGGTCTTGGGATCGGCATCATAGACGCCATCGACGCTGGTGCCTTTCAGCAAGGCGTCGCAACTCATTTCCGCCGCACGCAAAGCTGCGCCCGTATCGGTGGTGAAGAATGGATTGCCGGTACCCGCCGCAAAGATCACGATGCGACCTTTCTCGAGGTGCCGCTCGGCGCGTCGGCGGATGTAGGGCTCGCACACGCTGCTCATCGGAATTGCGGACTGCACCCGGGTCTGCACGCCCAGCTGCTCCAGCGCATTCTGCATCGCCAGCGCGTTCATCACCGTTGCCAGCATACCCATGTAATCGCCTGTGGTGCGGTCCAGTCCTTTGGCCGCAGCCGAAATCCCGCGGAAGATATTGCCACCGCCGATCACCAGGCAGATCTCCAGCCCGGCGTCCTTGGCTGCCTTCACCTCTTCCGCGAGGCGCGAGACATAGGCGGGATCGATGCCATATTCCTGCTCGCCCATCAGCACTTCGCCCGAGAGCTTCAGGAGGATGCGCTTGAGTTTGGGGAGTGGCATCGTTGCTATCAATCCGTCTAACAGGTTTGGAATTGCGGCGTTCCTTAGCCGCCTGGAACTCCATGCGCAAAGGGAAAGGCCGCCAGCCCACATTGGGACCAGCGGCCTTTCCTTGGTCTTGCAAGAAGTGCGATCAGCCGGCGACGGCTGCGGCAACCTCCGCCGCAAAGTCGCTCTCTTCCTTTTCGATGCCTTCGCCAAGCTGGAAACGGACATAATCGACCAGCTTGATCGACGCGCCAGCTTCCTTGGCGATGCGGGCAACATATTCCTCAACGGTCGCCTTGCCGTCCTTCACGAAGATCTGGCTCAGCAGCGCATTTTCCTTGGCGTATTTCTTCACCGCGCCTTCGACCATCTTTTCCTGCACGTTTTCAGGCTTGCCGCTTTCGGCAGCCTTCTCGGCAGCGATCTTGCGCTCACGCTCGATCACGTCGGCATCAAGGCCATCGGCATTGAGCGCCAGCGGGAACATAGCAGCCGCATGCTGGGCAATATCACGGCCCAATGCAGCAAGAACGTCGGCGTTGGCATCGCCTTCGAGCGCCACAAGCACGCCGATCTTGCCGAGGTCCTGCGCTTCCGGCGAAACGGCATTGTGCATGTAGGCGACAACTGCGCCCTGCCCGACCGAAACGGTCTTCATGCGGCGAACCTGCTGGTTTTCGCCGATGGTCGCGACGTTCTCGGTCAGCTTGTCAGTCACAGTGCCGCCATCGGGATAGGCAGAGCCCTTCAGCGCTTCGACATCGTCATTGCCAAGACCCAGCGCGACCTGCGTGGTCTTGCGCACGAAGTCCTGGAACTTGTCGTTCTTGGCAACGAAGTCTGTTTCCGAGTTGACCTCGACCGCAACGCCCCTGGTGCCTTCGACGGCCAGGCCGATCAGGCCCTCGGCCGCGGTACGGCTCGATTTCTTCTGGGCAGTAGCGAGACCCTTCGCGCGCAGCGCGTCGATCGCGGCTTCCATGTCGCCATTGGCTTCGTCGAGCGCCTTCTTGGCGTCCATCATGCCCGCGCCGGTCTTCTCGCGCAGGGCCTTCACATCAGCGGCAGTGAATGCAGCCATGGTGATTTCCTTCTCAAATAATTATCAGGCACCGGGACCGATCTGGTCGATCGCCCGGCGCACTATGTTGCAAGTGTTACGAGCGCGTGGCGCGTCAGGCGGTCGCTTCGGCCTCTGCCGGCGGCTGCTCCATCGCGCCAACGTCGGCACCCGAATCCGCGACTGCACCGCCACGACCTGCGGTCGCTGCACCGGCAATTGCATCGCAGTAAAGGCGCACAGCGCGGCTGGCGTCGTCGTTACCCGGAACCGGGAAAGCGATACCTGTCGGATCGACATTGGTGTCGAGCACCGCGATGACCGGAATGCCGAGCACGGCGGCTTCCTTGATCGCCAGGTCTTCCTTGTTGGCATCGATCACGAACATCACGTCGGGAATGCCGCCCATGTCACGGATACCGCCAAGCGAAAGCTCAAGCTTGTCGCGTTCACGGGTGAGCTGAAGGACTTCCTTCTTGGTGAAGCCCGAAGTGTCGCCCGAAAGCTGCTCTTCAAGCGTCTTGAGGCGCTTGATCGACTGGCTGATCGTCTTCCAGTTGGTGAGCATGCCGCCAAGCCAGCGGTGGTTGACGAAGTGCTGGCCCGAAGCCTTCGCGGCCTGCGCGATCGGCTCCTGCGCCTGGCGCTTGGTGCCGACGAACAGCACCTTGCCGCCTGCGCGGACAGTCGATTCGACGAAGTCGAGCGCGCGCGCGAACAGCGGCACGGTCTGCGACAGGTCGAGAATGTGAACACCGTTGCGGGCGCCGAAGATATACGGCTTCATCCGCGGGTTCCAGCGGTGGGTCTGGTGGCCGAAATGCGCGCCGGCCTCGATCAATTGCTGCATGGTGACGGTAGGAGCCGCCATAATTCAATTCCTTTCCGGTTATGCCTCTGGAAAGCAGGAACCTCGTTGCGGCCCAATAATTGGGTGATCCCGCGAGAGGCACCGGTATGTGCGCCTTCCATGTGGATTTTCCGCGTTTGGGACGCCCGGAAATCGGACGTTCTTCCTGCGGAAGGCGCGCCCATAGCCCCCGATTCTGTAAAAATCCACCCTTAATCGCAGTGCTTCTCGCGGCATCCTCGCCCCAGCCCAGCAAAAACCTGCTTGACACAATGGAACAAATTGAGAACAAGGGCGCTATTGGAACAAACGAGGTACAGACGGGCCCTCAACAGAGAATGCACAGCTTCTCAACAGGCTTGTCCGGCCCCGGAAAGCGAGACCGACCGATGATTGCATATCTACTGATCGCCCTCTTCCTGATTGCCGCTTGTGCTGCCGGCATCAGCTTGATCGACAGTGCCATTCGCGGCCGCAATGCGTGGAAGGTCATTCGCCGCGAAATGATGCAAATGCGGGCTGCCAACACCGCTCCGGCCAATGTTGTGGTTCTGCGCCCTGCCCCGATGGCAAGCCGGAGTCCGGTTACGCGTCGGCCTGCCCAGCAGATGCCGCGCGCCGTTGCCGCTTGATCCGTCCGTATTTCACAAGGCCGTATGGCATCAGCGCGAGATAGACGAGGCAGATCGCCGCCAGCGTCCACCACGGCTCCATCAGCAGAGCGGTAAAGGTAATTCCGGCCACCGCGATCAGCTCCAGACGCACGTGACGGCGCGGGCGGATCGAGCTCCAGCTCAGCGTCGCCATGTTGGAGATCATCAGAAAAGCGATGAGCGCAATCCAGATCGCAAGGTTCACCGGATTGCGGAATTCCGGAATGTCAGTCGCCATCCAGAGGTAGAAAGGCAGAAAGGCCAGCCCCGCCCCGACCGGAGCAGGGACACCAGTGAGGAAGCCGGCTGATTTGTGCGGCTGCTCGTCAACGTCGATCTGGGCATTGAAGCGGGCGAGCCTGAGCGCGCAGCAAATGGCAAAGGCCAGCGCCGCGAACCAGCCGAGCCGGGGCAGATCCTGCAGCGACCAGAGGAACAGGATCAGTGCGGGCGCCATGCCGAAGCTGAGCGAATCCGCCAGACTGTCCATCTCCGCCCCAAATCGTGACTGGGCATTGAGCAGTCGCGCGATTCGGCCATCGATCCCGTCGAGCAAGCCGGCGAGTATCACCGCCAGCACCGCAAAGCTCCACTCGCCCGCGATGGCAAATCGAACGCCGGTCAGGCCGGAACACAACGCCGCCGCAGTAATCGCATTGGGCAACATGGCGCGCAGCGTGAGACCACGCGTGCTCTTGCCAGTCACGATTTCGTCTTCGGCCGCCTTCGGCCCTATTCGCGGTCGTTCGACATCACCTTCGCGGGACGGCGAGTCATCGCTCACTGCGCAATACCTTCGAGCAGCTTTTGCGTCCCGACTTCCGCAAGAACGGTTTCGCCGGCAATCACTCTCTGACCCAGCAAGACCTTGGGATCCGTACCGGCAGGCAGATACACATCGACCCGGCTGCCGAAGCGGATCAGCCCAACCCGCTGACCCACCGCAACCAGATCGCCCGGCTTCACGAAGGGCACGATCCGGCGCGCGACCAATCCTGCGATCTGAGTGAAGCCAATCGACAGCCCGTCCTGTCGTTCAATCAGGATGTGCTGGCGTTCGTTCTCCTCACTCGCCTTGTCGAGATCGGCATTCATGAACTTGCCCGGGATATAGATTACCCGCTTCACCAACCCGCCCACTGGCGCACGATTGATGTGCACATCGAACACGCTCATGAAGATCGAGACGCGCGTGACCGGCCCGGAAGGCAGGCCCAGATTCCCGGACCCGTCGTCAACCTTCAATTCCTCTGGCGGTTCGACCTGGGTAATCAGCGAGACCAGGCCATCGGCCGGGGCAACGATCGCGTTTTCATCCTGCGGAACCACGCGCTCGGGATCGCGAAAAAAGGCGAATACCCCTGCTGACAGAAGCAGCATCGGCCAGCCGACGATCTCCCAGTCCAGAAGCAACAAGGGGATCATGCTGATCGCAACCGCAATCAGCCCGAATTTGCGCCCTTCGGGGTGAATCGGCGGCCAGCTCCAGCTGACTTCGCCGCGCCCCTGATTATCGAGTACTTCGCCTGCCATGTCCCGCATCTAGGCGTTGTGATTGGGCACGACAAGCGGATAGAGCAGCCAGGCTGTTGGCATCGACACATGCCTCTAATGCTTTGTGAACCCGTAGCTGGTATGGGATCCGAGCCATCTACACCGGGGGTTACGCGTGGCGAGGAAGCTTTGGGGCGAAGTCCCGATCTACATATTTGCCCTGATCGGCACCTGCGTGTGCATCTATCTGTGGCACAAGTTCGATGTCGATTTTGGCGTAGCGAACCTGCTTGTGAATGCCCGGCTTTTCCTGGCGGCAGGTCTCGTATTGGGCGCCATAAAGCTGTTCAGGGACCTTGCCCGCTATCGACCGGACAGTCCGATTGCCTGGTTGCGCACGCATTACTGCACACCGGCCGCATTCAAGGCCTTCCTGGCCGGAATGCCGCTGATCGTGATCGGGGCCGCCATAGTACCCGCATTTTCATCGCTGAAATCGATGATCCCGCTATTTACCGACTACACCTGGGATCCGGTCCTCATCGCCTGGGACCGCATGATCTTCTTCGGCCGCGATCCCTGGGAATTGCTGCAGCCGGTGCTGGGGTATCCGGCCATCACGGCGGGTCTTGCCGTAATCTATCACCTTTGGCTGCTGCTGCTCTACCCCGGCGTTTTCTACATGGCTTTTGCCAGGCAGATTGACCGGGACACCAGGCGCGCCTTTTTCCTGAGCTACATCATGGGTTGGAGCCTTGTGGGGGGCTTGCTGGCCACCATGCTGGCTTCGGTCGGCCCGGTTTTTGCGGAGCCCTTGCTCGGAATTACGGATTTCGTCGCACAGACAGACTACCTGCGCGCCGCGAACGAGCAGATCCCGGTCATGGTGGTTCCCGTGCAGGACATGCTGGTCGAACGTTTCATGGCGAGCGAGCGCGGGCTCGGCAGCGGGATCACCGCCATGCCATCCATGCATATTGCAATCTGCGTTCTCTACTGGATCGCAATGCGTGAGGTTTCACCGCGCCTGGGCCGTTACTTTCTGGCCTTCATGATCGTCATCTGGATCGGCTCGGTTCACCTCGCCTACCATTATGCGCTGGACGGGCTCGCATCGCTGATCGCCATGGCGGCGATCTGGTGGTTCGCAAAGCGGCTGTTCAAATTGTGGGACCGGCTGCCGATGCCCTTCGCTCAAGCCATCTTGCGCACGAACACCGTGCCGGCCGAATAACCCGCGCCAAAGCTGCAGATCAGGCCCACATCCCCGGCGGCCAGATCGTCGCTATGCTTGTGGAAGGCGATGATCGAACCTGCGCTCGACGTATTGCCATAGCTGTCGAGCACCGTCGGGCTTTCATCTTCGCTCGCTTCATGGCCCAAAACCCTTTGCGCAATCAGCCGGTTCATCCCGGTATTGGCCTGATGCAGCCATAGGCGGCGCAGCGAATGCGGATCGATCCCCAATCGCTCCGCCTGCTCGACGATCATCTTCGCAACCATCGGCACGACTTCCTTGAAGACCTTGCGCCCTTCCTGGACGAACAGCTTGTCCGGTCCCTCGGCGCTTTCGGGATGTGCCCGGTTGAGGAAGCCGAAATTGTTGCGGATGTTGTTCGAGAACACCGTCTTGAGCTTCGTGCCCAGAATGTCCCAATGCTCTGCTGGCGCAATCTCCGCATCTTCCACCAGCACCGCCGTTGCGACGTCACCGAAGATGAAGTGACTGTCGCGGTCGCGCCAGTTGAGGTGGCCGGATGTGACTTCGGGGCTGACGACAAGCACACTCCTGGCATTGCCGGAGCGAATATAGTCGGCCGCAGTCTGGATCCCGAATGTGGCCGACGAGCAGGCAACATTCATATCAAAACCGAACCCGTCGATCCCCAACGCGTCCTGAATCTCGACCGCGATCGCCGGATAGGGCCGCTGCATGTTCGACGCGGCGCATAACACGGCATCGACATCCTGGGGGTCGCGCCCTGCCCGTTCCAGCGCCTGCCGCGCCGCCTTGACGCCGATCTCGGCCATGATCGACAGCTCGTCATTGGACCGTTCTTCCCAGCGTGGCGCCATGATCTCGGGATCGAGAACGGGCTCCTTCGCCATCACATGGCGCGCCTTGATCCCGCTCGCCTTCTCGATGAACTCGACCGAGCTGGGCTGAAGCGGCTCCAGTTCACCTGCCGCAATCGCATCGGCATGGGCCTCGTTATGGCGCTCGACATAAGTGTTGAAGCTGGCAACCAGCTCTTCATTTGTGATGACATCCTCGGGCGTGAACAGGCCGGTCGAGGATATGACGGGGCGTGGCGTAGTGCTCATGGCGCGATTGACTATCCCCGCTTCGGGCACACGGCAAGATGCGACCTCACTGGCAGAAACGGCGATGCCTCTGGATAGGCTCCGAAAAAAGCGGGCTTCGCAAGATTGTCACAATCGGACGCGTATATTTCGCTTGCATGAGCACCGAGCAATTGCCACTTCGCTGCAATGCAGCATAACTCAGACAGTCACGAATCAACGATGGAAGCCGTAGTGCGGGCCATCCAGACGCGCCGCGTGATCGAAGCCGAATATAACGGGACGCGGATGATGCTCTCTCCGCATCAATTGTTCGTCCGCCACGGTTCGGTATTCATCAAGGCCTATAATCCCAGCAAGAGCCGCAGGCATGATGAAGAGCCGACGCTCGGCGTCTTCAACATCGTCGGGATGAAGAACGTAATGCTGACAGAACAGTCGTTCGAGCCACTTGTCGACTTCGATGGCCAGCTTCCCAGGGGCGACGAGACTTCACTCGAAATGGTCCGCAGCTGACCGGGCAGCTCCCGCAACCGGCACACCGCCGCGGCTTGGCTTGCGCTAACTGATTAGAGGCTGGTGGTGGCAGGGCTTGATTCGAACCGGAAAAATAACGCTTTGAAATCAATTTAGTACTTAAGGGAAGCGCAAACGCTCCCCCACACTCTCCCCCACATTTTCGTTCAATTAACGGTGGTTCGGTTCAGCGTTTTGGTCGAAAAGCTGAATAAATGGGCGGCTCGCGGAGCGCCTTATCGCAACATAATTGAACGCTTTGGCGCTGTCCAATCGACGGACAGTTGCCAGGTTCAAGCCCGTTGTGCCGTACCTGTGGCAATTTCGAAATTCAGAATGCATACACCGGTTGTATGCATTTGGACGCAAAACCGAATTTCAGCGACAGGGCCAGCAAATTGAAGTCTTTCCCATTCCTATTGGCCGCGTTTTCGCTGACTATCGGTAGTCCTGTATCAGCCCAGTCTGAGCAGCTGGATTTCGGCCCGCAGTTTAAAACCGTCCTGGCCGTCGCCCGCCTGAATGCGGATTGCTACGGTCGGCAGCCTTGTGTCGTCCCCTCACGCCCTTCTCAGTTGCTGCAACAAGAAATTGATGGCGCAGGTTGGATCGGCATTGGCGGCGGCGAATACGTTGATGGCTATCAAAACGGCTTGGCTCGCTATTTGATCGAGCAGAAGGTGCGTCTTCAGATCGATCCTAACTTCTCGGCAGCGGATCGAGGTCGCGCAGAACTGGCGTTGAATACTCTCGGTGGCTACTGGGATTGCCTTGATCGCCACATTCGGTTGGCAGACGAGAGTGAACTGGCGACCGATGCTGCGCTAGATGGCTTGGCAGAGGGCGCTTCCGACAATTGCTCCGAGCATCGCGTTCAGGCGATGACGCGCATCGCGCCAGATGCTCCTGATTTTGCCAAATTTAACCCCATCCGCGATGGCGGTTTGTCTAATGCAGGAATTGCTGAGGTCTTGCACGCGATCCAACGCTTTGCCGTTGCGTACAACGCAGGCTTGCGAGGCTATCGACACGGCCACGCGATTGAGCTGATCCCCCTGCCCGCACCAATCGTGGCGCAATTATCGCCAACAGCATCCCCGCTTGCAACTCCTGCAACACCACGGGCGGTTGAAGCCTTCACGCTGTCGAATGATGATTGTGTTAGCGTCCACGCCGATGGTGACCCATGGAGCGAGTGTGGGTTCCAGTCGTTCGCTGTCAGTCCCGATGGTACCAGAGTTTTGACCGTCAGCGCGCGTGGGACAACCCAGTTATGGAACGAGCGAGGAGAGGAAATCCGCAAGGTTGTGTGGAGCGACCAGCCAGGTGGTGCAAGCGGTTATCCAGATGGCCGCACGCTCATCTTCGGGCAGTACGCAATCGCAGTCGTCCATCAAAACCAAACTGTCGTTCTGGATTTGGCCAGTGGCGAAATACTCGCTCAGAATGCAACCGACGCAATGTTAATCGACGAACTCAGGCCGGGCACCGTAAATAGCGCATTGGTCGGTTTCATGCTGTGGGACTGGCATGGTCGCCGTGCTGCGGAGCTTTCCTTGCCGGACGGTCAACTCCAGGAGGTAGAGAATCTCGATGACCTCAGGAGGGCTGGGCCCGGATATTGGGTTAGCGGCAGACAAGCCCCCTTTACCCTACATCGTCCTGACAGAACACCGACCGAACTTTCGCTCGAGAGATCGTGCATGCCAATTAACGAGCGCTATTGCAGTTGGCGCGATATTCCAGGTCAGTCGGTGCATGTCTTGAGTATCGAAACCGGAGAATGGAGTAGTTTCGATCTCGGCCGGATCTTCTCAGGCCAGGAGAGCATCGAGGTCGTTCCTGCTGGGGATACCCTCTTCGCAGTCATTTGCGGACGCGCAATCTACTACGTTCCCACTATCAAACCTTGCAGCATCAGGAATCTCCGGGAGGGAGGAGAGCTACATCAGTTTCAAGCAACACGATATCGGACTGCTGGTTTTGTCTCCTCGAGCGGTCTGGCGGAGATTCGTCTGACAATTCAGACTGGCGATGAGTGGCGCACAATCACCGTCACCGAGGATGGCAATGCCTACACACTCGCTGAGGATGAGGGCGCGTGGCTTGGATCTCCGGATGGAAACCTGCTTGTCTCTCGTGGCGACGATCAAAGTGCATTGACTACTCCGCGCGGTGAGGAACTTGTGCAATTTCCATTTTCGGCTCGGAGTTGCGGCATTGGTTGGCCGAATTGGTCTACACAATGCAGAATTGCCGCGAATGGCAGGCGCTGGCTTGTCGCACGAAGGCCACCCTCAGATTCTCAAGATAACCAGCTAGCACTTACCATGTATGAGGTTCCGTCCCGTTTGGAAGTACCCGCAACGGCGCCAGACCAGAATCCTAAATGATCGGCATCAAGCGCGTTGGTCGCGCGCGCCGCCGCTTGACCAGTTCGTGTAGGCTTGCTGTGGTAACGCGCGTTGCTTTGCCAATCTTGACCGTTTCAAGTTCGCCACTGGAGATCAGCTCATAAAGCTTTGTGCGCCCAACACCGATCATGCGGGCTGCGCTATGGTTAGGATAGGCTGGTGGTGGACAGGGCTGGATTCGAACCAGCGTACGCTTGCGCGGGCAGATTTACAGTCTGCTGCCTTTAACCACTCGGCCACCTGTCCACACTGATCCAGTCGGATTTTTGCACACCGCCAAGGCGGCTCCGCATGCCGAGAGGCGCCCCTTTGGCGAAGCGGCGCTTGCCTGTCAATGGGGCGGCTGGCACAGGACGAGCCACAACGCACCGACAAGACGCAAACGCAGGAGTTTTCATGGCCAAGGGCGAGCGCAAACGCGCGCTCAGAGGAAGAGCGGGACGGATGAAGGGTGGACGCGGTTCGGGCCGCGCCACGTCCGGTCATGTCCGCTTGTGGGGTCGCCACGCGGTCGAGGCCGCGCTCAAGAACCCCGATCGCAGGCATCGCAAGCTGTGGGCGACACGCGAAGGCGTCGAATCGCTCGACGGCGAGCTGCCGCCAGATTTTCCGGTCGAATATGCCGAGGTCACCGATCTGGCGCGGCTGGTTGCACGCGACGCCCCGCATCAGGGCCTCGTGCTCGAATGCGAACCGCTGGAGGATATCTTCCTCGACGAGGTGCTGGACGGCGAGACCGGTCGCCCGCTGGTCATCCTCGACCAGGTGACCGATCCGCACAATGTCGGCGCCATCCTGCGCTCCGCAGCGGCCTTCGGTGCGGCTGCCATCGTCACGCAGGACCGCCACGCCCCGCCCGAATCGGGAGTGGTGGCCAAATCGGCCTCTGGCGCCCTGGAAACCGTGCCCTGGGTGCGTGTGGTCAATCTCGCCCGCGCGCTCGATGACATGGCCGAGGCGGGCTATTGGCGGATCGGGCTGACCGGAGCAGGCGAAGCCACGCTGGCAGAGGCATTGCCCGCCGGACCGGTCGCCTTGGTACTGGGCGCAGAAGGCGAAGGCATGCGGCACAATATCGAGGCGCATTGCGACGCCCTCGCCCGCTTGCCGATTTCCAGCGCAATCGAGAGCCTGAACGTTAGTAATGCTGCAGCAATTGCGCTTTATGCAGTCGCCACCAGACAAAGCTGAGGGATTCCAATGAAATCGCGCCTTCTATTCGCCCTGCTTGCTCCGCTGTTGCTGACAGGCTGCCTGCTTTCGCCCGGCAAGTTCAATTCGCAGCTCGCACTGATGAAAGACGGCAGCTTCTCCTATGCCTACAAGGGTGAGATCCAGATGCTCGCGCTCAGCAAGCTGGCGGAAATGGGAGCGGACAAGGAAGACAAGTTCGAAGCCAAGGACTGCTACGAGGACGATGGCTTTGAAACGCGCGAATGCACGGCTGGGGAAATCGCAGCGCAAAAGGAAGAGTGGGACGCCGGCGCCGATGCAAGGCGCATAGAGAAGAAGGAAAAGGCCGAACGGTTCAAGGCGATCATGGGCGGCGTCGATCCCTCCGATCCCGAAGCGGCCCGGGAACTGGTCGAAATGCTCGAGCGCCAGAAGGGCTGGAACAGTGTCAGCCACAAGGGTGACGGCCTGTTCGATGTCGATTTCGCAATTTCGGGCCAGCTCAGCCACGACTTTGCCTTTCCGGTGATCGAGAAGATGCCGATTGGCAGCAGCTTCGTGAGCGTGATCCTGCGCAAGGATGGCAAGGTCCGCGTCGATGCGCCGGGCTTCGCTGCGCAAGGCGCGGGCAATCCCCTTCAGGGAATGATGGGCGGCGTGATGGGAATGGCCGCTATGGAAGCGAACAAGAAGAAGGACGGCGAGCCGCCCGTTTTCGTCATGCCCGAGGGCACATTCACAATCATCACCGATGGAACGGTGCTGGCCAACAACACCGATGAAGGTCCGCAGGCTTCCGCTCAAGGCCAGGTGTTGGCGTGGGAGATCAACGCGCGTTCCGAACAGGCCCCGACCGCGCTAATCGATCTTTCGCGCTAGGGTTGTTCGTCAGACTCGTGACTCAAGGTTGAAGGAGCACGGCGTCGATCGGAATGGCGATGCTCGCATTGCTTGAGATCGACTCGTCTCCCAGATGGGCTGTGGTGCCATCGTCGCTGACCACCACGAGCTTGCCGTCCTGTTCCTTGAAGGTGAGCACGGTGTCATCCATCGCGGTCATCGTGACCTTGCCGTCCGGCACCGCCTCGATCGCAGAGGCGATATCTTGCAGCGTGAGATAGCCGGGCACGATCTGATGTTTCAGCATGGCCGCCAATGCAGCGCGGGCCTCGTCATCTGTGAATAGCGCTTCGCTATCATCCAGCTTGGCGTAGGCTGCATCCGTCGGCGCCAGCAAGGTGTAGCTGGCAACGCCGTTGAATATCCCGTCAACGCCGGTTCGCTCCAGCGCCGCAGCGGTCTTTGCCATATCGTCGGCATCGGCCAGCGCCGTCGGAATCGATTCGACCATCGCATCGCTTTCGGCAGAACTGTCCGAACCTGAACAGGCGGCGAGCGCCAGAACGGCGGCCGAAAGCGGGAGGGTCATTGCACGCAGCTTCATTAGCCGTGACTCCTTACTCTAGGGTCTGTTGGGATACTCCGGGCGGCCACAACCGGTCAGATCAGCAACTCGATCGCGGCCTGGACCAGGCGCGTCTCGGGATCGAGCTGGTAGATGTAGCCGTCATTGTAACGGTAATAGGCGTCCGGCCCGTCGCGATATTGCGAGCGATAGGAATAGGGGACGTTGTAAACGTCATACCCGCGCGGCATCGGCTGGCCGACAGTGACGTCCTGCCCGGTCAGCAGTGCCGCGATCGAAGTGATCGCCGCCGTTTCGGGATCGACCCGATAGACCGCATTGCCATAGCTGCGATAGCCATCGTTCACGCCGTAATAATTGCGATAGTAATCAGGCAGAGCATAGCTTCGCTGACCATCGGGCCAGACATTGCCGATCCGCAGGATACCGCCGAGCAGCGGCTCATAACCTGAGATCCGGCCATCGCGACCAAGGCGAAGCAGATAGCCATCGAGATAGCGATAGCTGCCCGAACGATAGCCGAACCAACCGGTGCGCTGCCACAACCGCTTCTTTGCCTGTCCCGGCGGCAGGCAACCATTGTGCTTCTTGGCCAGGCCCGGAGGGCAACCGGCAATCAGCCCGCCTCCGTGCCGATCACGGTGTCCGAAGCGGAAATCGTCATGTCGGCCATCGCGGCGGTCGCCCCGCCGATCCACAACCGGCATCACACCGGAACGCTTGCCATTGCCTTGCCCCGCCTGCTTGGCCTTGGCGGCAGGACCGGAAGCGCGATTTGCGGAATTGCCATTCGCAGGTTTCGCTGCAGCCTTGCCCTTGCCGTCCGGCTTGCCGGCACCCTTGGCCTTGGCATTGCCGCCGCCCTGGTTATGCATCTGTGCCTGGGCATTGCCTTTGCCTTGGCCTTTGCCCTTTTCGTTCGGCGCAGCCTGCGCTGCCATCCCCACCAAAGCCAGGCCAGCCGCGAGATATCCGAGTTTCATGGTCTGCAATCCCTTCCCATGCGTGTCTGGTCTCGTTCACCCCGCCAGACATTGATTTGGATCAGTTATCTTAACTGATCCAGGAGGCTACTCGCTTGTAATGAACCGTCAATGTATGGCGTCAAATAGTATCACGGCCAAGATTGCTAAGTTTGCGACAGGCAATTTCTATAAGCCCTTACGAAATGGTGGCGAATCGTCCAACGCCCGGTTCCGCCGAAACGAGGTGATTTTTGCCGCCAAAGACAAAGACCCCGCCGGCGTCTTGCCAACGGGGTCTTTTGTTTATCGGGGCGCAAATCCGCTGCGCCCAGTAGGAGCGCGTCTTAGTTGACGGCGTCCTTCAGGCCCTTGCCTGCCTTGAACTTGGGCTGGTTGGAAGCCTTGATCGTCATTGGTTCGCCCGTACGCGGATTGCGACCCGTCGACGCCTTGCGTTTTGCCACAGAGAAAGTGCCGAAACCGACCAGGCGCACTTCATCGCCCCCCGACAGGGCCCGGGTGATGGAATCGAAAACGCCTTCGACGGCGCTCGAAGCATCGCTCTTGGAAAGGCCGCTGGAGTCCGCGACTGCGCCGATCAGATCGTTCTTGTTCATTCTGGAAAACCCCCTCAGTCGAATAGATTCTGGTAAGCTGTTCGATGTTCAATGAATCGCGTCATTGAAAGCGGCTAGGTTGAGAACTTTTTGCCCGGAGTGTCAAAGGCAAATCCGGCGAAAAATGGCTCATTCCTGCCGAATCTTCGCCATTTGCGACGAACTGACCTTCAATGCCCCCAAATGGGGCAAGTTTGCTTCACGAGCATACAAGTAGCTGCGCGCAACGACTCTTCCGAGTCGCTGCGATGCAACATTTCTGGCCGCAATCAATGCGCTGTTGGTGCGCCCTCACCCGTTGCCGGATGGCCGCTCGGCTGGCTCGCGAGGTCGTCGGCCTCGGTCCATTCGATCGGTGCAGGTATTGAGGTAAGCGCCAGCTCAAGAACCTGATCGACATGCGAGACGGGGATGATCTCCAGCCCCTCTTTCACATTGTCGGGAATCTCCGCCAGGTCCTTCACATTCTCTTCTGGGATCAGGACTGTGTTGATGCCGCCGCGCAATGCCGCGAGCAGTTTTTCCTTGAGCCCGCCGATTGCCAGTACACGGCCACGCAATGTGACTTCGCCGGTCATCGCGATATCCGGACGTACGGGAACTCCCGTCAACGTGGAGACAATCGACGTCACCATGCCCACACCCGCGCTCGGCCCATCCTTGGGCACCGCACCTTCAGGCAGGTGGATGTGGATATTCTTGCGCTGGAAGATGGAGGGCTTGATGCCATAGGCCGGGGCCCGCGCCTTCACGAAGCTGAAGGCTGCCGCGATGCTTTCGCTCATCACATCGCCCAGCTTGCCGGTCGACTTGATCTCGCCCTTGCCCGGCGTGGTCACGCTTTCGATGGTCAGCAGCTCACCGCCGACTTCGGTCCAAGCCAGGCCGGTGACGGCACCGACCTGCGCTTCGTCTTCGGACATGCCGTGCTTGAACTTGCGCACACCTGCAAAGTCGCCGAGATTTTCTGGCGTGATCGTGACGCTCTCGACTTCCTTCTCAAGAATCTTGCGCAGGCTCTTGCGCGCCAGACGCGCGATCTCGCGCTCAAGCGTACGAACGCCGGCTTCGCGCGTGTAATAGCGGATCAGGTCACGCAGGCCCTCTTCGGTCAGTTCGAACTCGCCCTTCTTCAATCCATGCGCCTTGACCTGCTTGGGCAGAAGGTGGCGCGTCGCGATCTCGACCTTCTCGTCTTCGGTATAGCCTTCCAGCCGGATGATCTCCATCCGGTCGAGCAGCGGCTGAGGCAAGTTCAGGCTGTTCGCGGTGGTAACGAACATGATGTCCGACAGGTCGAGGTCCAGCTCCAGATAATGGTCCTGGAACTTGCTGTTCTGTTCGGGGTCGAGCACTTCGAGCAGGGCCGAAGCGGGATCGCCGCGGAAGTCCTGGCCCAGCTTGTCGATCTCGTCGAGCAGGAACAGCGGGTTCGACGTTCCCGCCTTCTTCAGATTGCTCACGATCTTGCCCGGCAGCGAACCGATATAGGTCCGGCGGTGACCGCGGATTTCTGCCTCGTCACGCACACCGCCGAGCGACTGGCGCACGAACTCACGACCGGTTGCCCGGGCAATCGACTTGCCGAGCGAGGTCTTGCCAACGCCCGGAGGACCGACGAGGCACAGGATCGGCCCCTTCAGCTTGTTGGTGCGCGCCTGAACCGCGAGATATTCGATGATCCGGTCCTTGACCTTCTCCAGCGCGTAGTGATCCGCATCGAGGATCTCCTGCGCCTTGGCGATATCCTTCTTTAACCGGCTCTTCTTGCCCCAGGGCAGGCCTAGCAGCACATCGAGATAGTTGCGGATGACAGTCGCCTCCGCACTCATCGGCTGCATGTTCTTCAGCTTCTTGAGTTCACTCTCGGCCTTGGTCTTGGCTTCCTTCGACAGTTTGAGCGTGTCGACCTTGGCCTGCAGCTCAGCGATTTCGTCACCATCGTCGCCGTCGCCGCCGCCGAGTTCGCTCTGGATCGCCTTGAGCTGTTCATTGAGGTAATATTCGCGCTGGGTCTTCTCCATCTGGCGCTTGACGCGCCCCCGGATCTTGCGTTCGACCTGCAGCACAGACAGCTCGCCTTCCATGAAGGACAGCACCATCTCGAGCCGCTTGTGCGGGCTAGATTCGGTCAGCAACGATTGCTTGTCTGCAACCTTGGCGGCGAGCGCGGCAGCAATCGTGTCCGCCAGTTCGCCGGCATCGTCGACATCGCTCAGATCGTTGCCGGCATCTTCGCCGAGCTTCTTGTTGTGCTTGGCATATTCGCCGAACTGTTCGACTGCCTGGCGCATCAGCGCGGTCACTTCGCTGCCCGAAGCCACTTCGGGCTCCTGAATTGCGACCTCCGCCAACTCGTAATCGCCTTCGCGCCGCATCGATTCGAGCTTGGCGCGCATGGTGCCTTCTACCAGAACGCGGACAGTGCCGTCAGGCAGTTTGAGCAATTGCAGAACCTGCGCCACCACGCCAACGTCATAGAGATCGTCACGCTCTGGATCGTCGCAACCCGGATCGAGCTGAGCGAGCAGGAAGATGTCCTTGCTCGCTTCCATCGCCGCTTCGAGTGCGGCAACCGATTTGTCACGCCCCACGAACAGCGGCACAACCATGCCGGGAAACACGACAATGTCGCGCAGGGGAAGGAGAGGAAATTGTTCGGTCATTCTCTGTCAGTCCACGGCCGCCAATTGGGCGCGCCTTTGCCCGGAATATGGGTACAGCCGCGCTCCCCCGCAATGGGTGGGATCGCTCTAACTGTGCAAAGGAGGGCCGACTCCGGCCTTAATTGGAGGCTTCGGCAGCACTGCGCCCGCCAAACCGTTCAAATATCGCGCTGACGGCCACCGGATCGATATTGCCGACGTGCGTATCCACCGAAACGAAGATCTTCCCACGCTTGATTTGCGTGTCATATTGCGCCGCAGAAACGCCATCCACGTCATGATCGGTCAGCATTTTGGCGATCGCTCCGCCGGTCGCGCCGATGATGCCGCTGACCGAGGCAATCGAAGACAAGGCTGAACCGGCGATCGCCCCAGCGGCCGCGACCGGCCCAACGCCCGGGACGAGGAGTATCCCGACACCCAGGACCGCCCCTGCGACGCCGCCGCCGGCTATCGCACTGGCCACACTGACCGTACTATGCCCGTCCGGCCAATTGGTGTCGGGATCCATGAACTGGCTCGCGCGGCACAGCAGAGAGATAGCGTCGCTCGGCACGCCTTCGCGATCCAGCTCCTTGATTGCGGATTCCGCCTCTTCACGGCTCTCGAACAGAGCCGTCAGGACATGGTCTTTCCTGACGTGCTCCAGTTCGCGCGCCTTGGCAAAGGCAGCGGCAAATCTGTCGCGCTCTGCATCGGTGCGAAACTGCACGCGCAGTCCGGCCGTTTCGTGCAGCTTGCGAATGCTGGGTGTGTCGGTGTTCTGGTAAAGCGTGCGCAAGAGCTGATCGGTGGTGGTCGGGCGCATCTTCTGATCAGTCCCGCGATTGATCCATTCGACATGGCGCGGCCGCGGGTGATCAGGCGGAAGATAATTTATGGCGAGCAGTTCTTCCGCCTTGATGACATATGCCGGGAGCGAGATGACCTTATGTTCCATAGCTTCGCAAGGCTGCAGTTTGCACTTCGTTCAAATGATGCCAGGACAGAGCAATATCCTGCCAAGATGGGTACACGATCGGCGCGATCAAGTGAACGGCAGCACGGCCCGCAAGCCACGGCTTTCAACGGTTATCTTGTCGGATTACCGCTGAAATCAGGCGGTTTGTCCTACTGTTAATTGCGGAAGCTGGGATCGATCCGGTCGAGCTTGCGCAGCAGTGCGGGCCAGGCGAGGCCATTGGCTAACATCGCAACACCTTCCGGTGCCGCCTGCGCCTTGACCTTTTCGGGCGTGCCCTGTGGCGGATTATAGAGATAGTCACGGCCGCCAGCGAGCATCTTCACCTGCGCATCGCAGGCCCGTTCCACGAAATAGAGCCGCAGGAAGCATTCGCCCACCGTCTTGCCGATTGCCAGCGTCCCGTGGTTGCGCAGGATCATGACATGCTTGTCGCCCATGTCCTCGACCAGGCGCTCCCGCTCTTCAAGGTCGGTCGCGATGCCTTCATACTCGTGATAGGCGATATCAGACCGCGCGATCATGCCGGTCTGTGTATGCTCCAGCAGCCCTTCCTTCATCGCGCTGACTGCCTGCCCCGCCGGCGTATGGAGATGCATCACCGCATGTGCATCCTCGCAATTCATGTGCAGCGCCGAATGGATCGTGAAACCGGCCGGATTGACCGGATGGGCCGTGGGAATGACGGGTTGACCATCGACATCGATCTTGACGAGCGACGAGGCGGTGATCTCCTCGAACATCATGTCATAGGGGTTGATCAGGAAGTGATGTTCCGGGCCCGGCACGCGGGCGGAAAGATGGGTGAAGATCAGATCGTCCCAACCATAATGCGCGACGAGGCGGTAAGCGGCAGCAAGATCGACGCGGACCTGCCACTCTTCATCGCTTACCTGCGCCCGGACATCTGCGTCCGAGCCGGTGCCATTGTCGTTCATCAAAGTTGCCATGATCGCCTCTCCAATATCGGTTTCATTCCGATACTAGCACGAAATGGCGCTTAGCCCATACCCGGCAAATTGAAGCCCGGCGGCAAGCCCATGCCCCCCTGGATTTTCTTCATTTCCTCGTTCGAAACCCGATCCGCCTTATCGCGCGCATCGTTGAAGGCAGCGGTGACCAGATCTTCCACCATCTGCTTCTCTTCCGGCTTCATCAGGCTTTCGTCGATCGTGACTCCAAGAATACGGCCCTTGGCGCTGGCGCGGACTTTCACCAGCCCGCCACCCGACTGCCCCTCGACTTCGATCCCGTCGAGCTTGGCCTGCATGTCGTTCATCTGCGTCTGGATCGTTTCAGCCGCTTTCTGTGCAGCCTGAATCATCTCTTCCATCGATTTCATCGGATCACCTGTTCCATTTGCTTCCGCCCGCCTGGGCGACATTTTCCTGCGGGTCGAGCAGCTCCGCATCGGGGAAAGCCTCCAGAGCTGCTTTCACCAATGGCTGTTCGCGCAATTTCGCATCGGCTGCGGCCTTCGCCGCCTCTTCCTGTTCGCGCAGGGTCGGAGCGCCTTCGCCCTCGCCCCGCTCAACCTGCCAGCGATTGCCCGTGTGCTTGAGCAATGCGTCGCGCAGTTCGGGGCCCGGATCGTCGGGCAAGCCTGCCGCTACCGTGTAAACCAGCCGTTCGGGCGCAAGCTCGATCACCCGCACCCAGTCACGCATCATCTGCGCCACGCGCAATTGCCCCGAATCGTCGATCTGCTGCACCAGCCGCGCCCAGTCGAGTGAGGCAGCAGGTGCCGCCTGCGGCTGCGTCGCTTCTCCAGCAGCGGCGGGCGCAGGCCCGCGCTCGGCAAGCTCCTCGATCTTTCTTGCCAGCTTGCCCGGATCGGGCATGTCCTGCGCGTGCATTACACGCAACAACGCCATCTGTGCCGAAACAAGCGGATCGGGCGCCTGGCGCACTTCTTCATGCCCCTTGAGCAGGAGCTGCCAGAGGCGGTGGAGCTGCGCAGCGGAAAGCCGATCGGCAAAGCCTGCCAGCGCCGCGCGTTCTTCCGCCGTGGGGGCGTCAGGCTCTCCGCCCGAAACCTGCGCCAGGGTCACGCGATGCGTCAAATCCATCAGCGAACGCATAAGCGCCAACGGCTCGACACCGAGCGAATATTGATCGTCCACCGCTTTCAACAGCGCTGGCGCATCACCATTGAGCAGCACTTCCAGCAAGCGGCGCTGCGCACTCTTGTCAGCCAGGCCCAGCATGTCGCGCACGCGCTCACCTGTGACCTGGCCGCCGCCTTCCAGATCGGCATGGGCAATTGCCTGATCGAGGATCGAAAGCCCGTCACGGACCGATCCCTCGGCGGCGTTGGCGATGATGTGGAGAGCTTCTTCTTCAGCTTCGACGCCTTCCTTGACGCAGATCTCGGCGAAATGACTATGCAGAAGATCGGCCGGAATGCGCCTGAGGTCGAAGCGCTGAGTCCGGCTTAGCACCGTAACCGGCAACTTCTCGACTTCGGTTGTCGCGAAGAGGAATTTCACATGCGCAGGCGGCTCTTCCAGCGTCTTGAGCAAGGCGTTGAAGGCATTGCGCGACAGCATGTGCACTTCGTCGATGATGTAGATCTTGTAGCGCGCGGAAACCGCGGAATAGCGCACGGCCTCGATGATCTCGCGCACATCGTCGACACCGGTATGGCTGGCGGCGTCCATCTCGATCACGTCGATATGGCGGCCTTCAGCAATCGCGCGGCATGGCTCGCACTGGCCGCAAGGATCGATCGTCGGGCCGCCCTGCCCGTCTGGTCCAATACAGTTGAGGGCCTTGGCGATCAGCCGCGCGGTGGAGGTCTTGCCGACCCCGCGTACGCCCGTCATCAGGAAGGCATGCGCCAGCCGGTCACGCTCGATCGCATTGCCTAGCGTGCGCACCATCGCATCCTGCCCGATCAGCTCGCTGAAGGTTTGCGGGCGGTATTTGCGCGCGAGCACGCGATAGGGTTGGTTCGGGGCAACAGGAGCCGGAGCGGCTGGCGCTTGAGCTGTTGGTTCCTGCTTCGGCTGTTCGGCTGGACTTTCCGCCGGCGCAGGATCGCCAAACATGGCGGACTGGCCCGCAGCCTCTAGCTCCGCGGCGCTGGGTTGCGCGTCTTCCTGCTTTTCCTCCCAAGGAGGCGTATCCGAATTGTCCGGTGAATCACCCATGCCGATTAGGTAGGCGCTCCCGCGTCGATTGTCATGACGGTGATGTGAGGAAACGGAAGAAAAGCGGGCCGGAACAGTGCGCAAAAAAGGAGCCGAGCGACCCGCCGCAATTCACCTGGGCTGCTTCCTTCCGGACCTGACCCGGTGAGCGAACGCAAACGTCCACCCGACTCCCGGGCGGGCATATGGCGGCGATTTGCGAGAATTTCAACAGCCAAGCGCAAGATCGGGCCGCAGGCCCGCAAGGCTGACCGGAGGAGCGAAGCGACGGAGGAAGCCAAGTGCGCCGGATGGCGCGCGCCCGGCGTCTGTGGGTCAATCAATCAGCGAAAATTATCCGCGTAGGCCTGTATCTTGAGCGCCTTGGGCGGAGTGGCGTGAACGCGTGCGGCAATGCCGTATTTCTCGGCATAGGCCTTGGCGGCATCCTTGCTCTCGAAAGTGAGCCGCACCTGCGATTGCGTGTCGCCACTGCCGGTCCAGCCCATCAGCGGGTCGGCACGGCGCGCCTCAGACTGTTCGAACTCAAGCACCCACTGATCGGTGCGCGCCTTGCCGGACTGCATCGCGTTCTTCGGACGCTGGTAGATACGTGCGCTCATCTTTATTTGTCCCTCAATCGCCGGGCGGCGGACATCCGTCCGCCTTGGCTCCGGCCTGACCGGCCGACGTGCGGTCGCGCTTGCGGTCCGACTACGTCGTACAGGACGCCCCTAGTTCAACTCTCGCCTCGATTGAAGGCGTTTTTGGTCTTTAAGCTCGGTTTTTCCGCCCATGGTTCATCCGGCCAGCGATGTTTGGGGTAGCGCCCCTTCATGTCCTTGCGCACGTCCGTCCAGCTGCCACGCCAGAATCCAGGCAGGTCGCGCGTCGACTGGATGGGGCGGCCCGCCGGGCTGGTCAGCTTGAGCAGCAACGGCGTGCGGCCGATCATCGGATGGCTGTCGAGACCGAACAGCGCCTGTACCCGTACTTCAGCGCTCGGCGCATCGTCACCGGCATAGTCGATCACATGGCTGGTGCCAGCCGGAGAGCTGAACTCGCGCGGGGCCTCACGGTCGAGCTTCTGGCGGTCATTCCAATCAAGCAGGTTCAGGATCGCCTCGACGAGCCTGCCTCTGGACATGTCCAGATCACGCCGCCCGTTCAGCAAGGGAGCGAGCCAAGACTGCGCTTCATCCTGCAAATTCTTGAGGGTCAACTTCTCGATCCCGGCATATCCGCCGCGCGCCAACAGATCCGCCGGAATCAATGTCCCCAGCTGCTCCACCGCCTTTTCCACAAGGATATCCACAAGCGACTGGGGGTCAGGATCGGGGTCTGGCCCACTCGCCAGTGTGATCGAACCCAGCCGCCGTTCGAGCCGAGCTTCAGCACGGTTTTCACTGCCATTCCAGTGGATTACAGACCGCTTTTCGATCAATGGTTGAAGGTGTTTCTCGACCTCTTGAGTGGATAATTCAGCAGCGGCGGTGATGCGCGCGCCCTTCGCTTGCCCTTGCGCATCGCCAATCACGATCCATTCCGCCCGCGCCAAGGGAGAGGCGGGATCGAGCTGGAACCCGCGCCCACCGGCAGAAAGCCAGTTCTCGCCTGAATTGTCGCGCCGCCTTGCAATGAAATCGGGCCGTGCATGTGCGAGGAAGATAGCGGGGTTGATCGAGCTAGAACCGACTCCGGCGACTAGCCGCTCCGCCGCCTTCGCCCAGCGCTGGGCCAGTTTACGCGAAGCCTCGGCGCGCGAACCGCGCTCGCCATCCCAGCGCGAAAGGCGTTGCAGCAAGTCCTCTCCACGACCGCCCAGCCCGCGCTCCTGTAGTAGCAACACGAGCTTGGCCGCATCCAGACCTTGCCCCGCCTCCGCGCCGAACAGCACCGCCGCACCTGATACGGGATCCATCGGCAGTGAAGCGATCCGCTCGCCCTGCAGCGTGATCCGCCCTTCCCCGTCAAGCGCACCGAGCTTTTCCAATTGGCCGCGCGCCGCAGAGATTGCAGCGTCAGGCGGCGAATCGAGCCAGGGGAGCGAGGCGGGATCATTCGTGCCCCACTTCGCCAGCGAGAGCACAAGCGCGGAAAGGTCCGCGATTTCGATCTCGGGCGGCGCAAACTCCGGCCGGCCTGCGTGGCCGTGTTCTTCCCACAAGCGGTAAGCGACACCGGGTCTTTGCCGCGCTGCACGGCCTGCTCGCTGCGCCGATGCCGCCTGACTGGCGCGACGAGTCACCAGATGCGTCGTCCCGGCGGCCTTGTCATACTCGGCATGACGCGAGAGCCCGCTATCGACCACTACCGACACACCATCGAGTGTCAGCGACGTTTCCGCAATCGAAGTCGCCAGCACAATCCGTCGCCGATCTTCTGCATCGCGCCGGATCGCAGCGCGCTGCTGCGCGGGCTGCACCTGTCCATGCAGCGGCAAGATCGGGACATCAGGCAAGCGCTCCGCCAACCGTTCGCGCGTGCGCTCGATTTCTCCAACGCCGGGAAGGAATGCGAGGATGTCGCCTTGCTGCTCGCGCCAGGCCTGCATCACCGCACCAGCCATTGCATCTTCGATCCGCGCATCGGGAGACGCGCCAAGCCAGCGAATCTCCAGCGGAAAGGCCTTGCCCTCGCTCTCGATCACATGCGCGCCATCACCGAGCAGCCGCGCGAACCGTGCGCCATCGATAGTCGCGCTCATTACCAGAACACGCAGGTCTTCGCGCAGAACCGCACGACTCTCCAGCGCCAGTGCAAGCCCGAGGTCGCTGTCGAGATGCCGCTCATGCGCTTCATCGAACAGCACTGCCGAAACGCCCGCCAGTTCCGGGTCTTCGAGGATACGGTTGACGAAGATCGCTTCGGTGACGACCAGGATGCGCGTTTTGGCGGATGTCTTGCTGTCGAGCCGAGTCAGATATCCGACCGTTTCGCCCGGTTTCTCGCCCATCAGTTCCGCCATGCGTTCAGCTGCGGCACGCGCAGCAACCCTGCGCGGCGACGTGAGGATAATCTGTCCGCTGCACCAGGATTGATCGAGCAGAGCCGGGGCGACCGCTGTGGTCTTGCCCGCACCCGGCGGCGCAACCAGCACTGCCGCGCCACGATCCGCCAGCGCGCGCTGAATGTCAGGAAGGACAGCTTCGATGGGAAGCGAAGTGCTCAATATCCCCGCGCGACCGCGAAATGCGCCGCTTCGGCCATCGCCTGCCGCGCTTTGCTATCAGGGAAGATCGAAATCGCGTCGATCGCCCTTTGCGCGAAATGGCGTGCCCGCTCGCGCGTGTCGTCCAGCGCATTGTGCCGCTTGATCAGCGTGATAGCGTGAGCAAGATCCTCGTCGGAAGCGCGGTGGCCCATGATCGCAGCCTTCCAGAACTTGCGCTCCTCTTCATCGCCACGTGCAAATGCGAGGATGACAGGCAGCGTCATCTTGCCTTCACGGAAGTCGTCGCCCCGGTCCTTGCCCATTTCGGCCGCGTCCGAATCGTAATCGATCGCATCGTCGACAAGTTGGAAGGCCACACCCAAATTGCGGCCATATTCCTCCAGCGCACGCTCTTGCTCGTCGCTGCATTCGGCGACCACGGCACTCACCTGGCTTGCAGCGGCGAACAGTGCGGCGGTCTTGGCCCCGATAATCTGGAGATAGCGTTCCTCACTGGTCTCGATCTGTCGCTGGGCAGTGAGCTGCGACACTTCGCCTTCTGCGATTACCGCGCTGGCATGGCTGAGGATGCGCAACACCTTCAAGCTGCCATCCTCGGTCATCAGTTCGAAAGCGCGGCTGAACAGGAAATCGCCCACCAGAACGGTCGCCGGGTTGCCGAAGATGATATTGGCCGCCGCCTTGCCGCGGCGCAGCTCGCTACCGTCCACCACATCGTCATGCAGCAGCGTGGCGGTGTGAATGAACTCCACCGCAGCAGCCAGCTTGTAGTGACGATTGCCCTGGTATCCGACCAGTTCCGCGCCCGCCAGCGTAAGCATGGGTCGCAGACGTTTGCCGCCGCCTGAAATCAAATGCCCGGCCAGCCGCGGGATGAGCGGAATCTCGCTCTGCATCCTCTCAAGGATCACAGCATTGACCGAATTCATGCCGTTCGCTGTCAACGCCAGCATCGGGTCAAGCGATGGGACCTTGCGGGGAAGAGGGACGACCTCGGCACTCATGGGGTGCGCCATGGCCGTCACAAGCCCGCTTGGCAAGCGTGGATTTGCTGCTAGCAAGGGCGGCGCAATGTCTAACCCGTCACCTCACGCACCCGCCTCGCCCACCGGCGCTGATCCGGTCCTCAATGCCTATCGCAAAAGCATCGACAATATCGATGCTGCGCTAATCCACATGCTGGCGGAACGATTCCGCATCACGCAGGCTGTGGGTGAGTATAAGGCCAAGGTCACGCTTCCTCCTGCCGATCCCGACCGGGAGGCCAAGCAGATAGAGCGGTTGCGCAGGCTGTCCGAAGACGCGGATCTCGACCCGGAATTCAGCGAGAAATTCCTCCGCTTCATCATCGATGAAGTGATCCGGCACCATGAAAAGGCGCGCGATTCGGCCTGAGGTCCGCGCCCTAGGTATTTTCACCTGATCCGCGCGCAATCGGTTGGTTTCTGGCGTCTGCCATAGCGGCCGACATCATGCGTCCCGACATTCCACAACGCGAGATATTCAGTCTCGACCAGCGTCGCTCCAAGCGCATCGAACTCGTAAGCATGGGTCAGTTTATCCTGCAGGACGGGGCTTATGATTGCCAGGTCGTCGAGATTTCGCTGTGCGGCGCGCTCTTGCTCACGCTTGCGGAGGTGCGCGTGGGGCAAGACGGGTTGCTCCGCTGCGACGGGTTGGACCTGCTCTGCCAGGTGGTGCGGATCGAGCCGGGATTTGCGGCGGTGGAGTTCGTCGATGAATCTGGCGAAACAGCCGATGTACTGGACCGGCGCGAACTCTCACGAGCCGAGAACAACTATCAAATCCTGCGGTTTCTGGATCCCTGAAACTCTACGTCGCGCGCGGCAGGCTTAGCTCGACCAACAGGCCGCCAAGGTCCTCGCTCTCGCCCATCGACACCGATCCGCCATAAATCTGCGCCACATCGCGCACGATGGCGAGGCCCAGCCCCGTGCCGGGCTTGCCAGTATCCAGCCGCGCGCCGCGATCGAATATGCGCGAGCGTTCTTCGGGCGGGATGCCCGCACCGTCATCTTCGATCCAGACAACGCATTGTTCCGCATCGGGTTCGGCATCGACTGTCACGAACACGCTGCCCCCGCCGTATTTGGCGGCGTTTTCGATGAGATTGCCGAGGATCTCGTCGAGATCCTGACGCTCCATCAGTACTTCTGCCTTCGGGTTTCCGGCAATGTCGATACGCTTGTCTGGATAGAGCCGCTCTACCGCGCGCCGCACCGCTTCAGCACTCTGGCGGACAGGCGCGCGCGAACGACCCATTGCCCGCCGACCCACCGCCCTGGCACGCGCAAGATGGTGATCGACATGCCGCTGCATAGTGCGCGTTTCGCGGATCACCGCGTCTCCAAGGTCCGGCGCATGGGCGGTTGCGGCATTTGTCAGCACCGTAAGCGGAGTTTTGAGCGCATGGGCCAGATTGCCCGCATGGGTGCGCGCTTCCGCCGCTTGGCGTTCGGTATGCTCGAGCAGCGCGTTGACTTCCTGCACCAATGGCTGAACTTCGGTGGGAAGCGGTTCGTCAATCCGGTTGGCGCCGGTGGTGCGCAGCTTCTGGATCGCCGCGCGCACACGTCGCAATGGGGAGAGGCCATAGCGAATCTGCAGCAATGTCATGGCAAAAAGCCCCAGGCCCAGCGCGGCAAAGCTCCACGCCAGAATAGAACGGATGCGCGCAATCTGCGTGTCGAGTTCGCCCGTCGCGGATGCGACTGCAAAGGTCCAACCCGTCTCGCTTCCGGGCAGAATTACCGTGCGCTCGACCATTCGCAGATGTTCGGTCGGGAACTGGTCTGAATCGAAGAAATGCGGTTCGCTGTCGAAATGATCGCCTTCCACATCCAGCGTGCGATCCCACAAGCTGCGGCTGGGCAATGTCTCTTCACCCGGCCCGCTTATCTGCCAATAGACTCCGCTATTGGGCTCAAGGAAACGCTGGTCGCCAAGCTGGCTGTAGAGATAGACTTCACCGCCTGCCTGGATCTCCGCCGATGCGATCAGTGCCGTCAGGACATATTCGAGCTGGTCATCGAAATTGCTCCGGACCATTCCGGCAAGCGTCCGGTCCAATGCAAAGCCGCCACCCAGCAGCAACACTGCGATCCAGCCGGCGGCGATGAGCGCCATGCGGCGGGCAAGGCTACCCTGCCCCTTGCCATTCTCTTGCACGTCCGCATCGCTCTTGTCCTGCTCGACAATTACATCAGAGCCGGGTTCGGAGCGCGCCTCATCTTCGCGCACTGCGCCTGCATCCTCATGTCCCGAAGCTTCGGGAGAAGGAGAATCAGGCGCGTGGGGCGTCTGCGGGGTCGTCGAGGCTGTAGCCGAGTCCACGGATCGTCGTAATCACTTCTGCGCCGAGCTTCTTGCGAATGCGGGTGACGAAGACTTCGATCGTGTTGGAATCCCGGTCGAAGTCCTGATCGTAAATATGCTCGATCAGTTCGGTGCGGCTCACAACCTTGCCCTTGTGGTGCATGAGGTAGCTGAGCAGCTTATATTCCTGCGCGGTCAGTTTGACCGGCTCGCCCCTTAGCGTGACACGGCCGGAGCGCGTATCAAGCCTCACGTCGCCCGCGGTGAGTTCCGCCGAGGTATTGCCCGAAGCGCGGCGGATCAGCGCCCGCAGGCGAGCAATCAGCTCTTCGGTCTGGAAAGGCTTGGCGAGGTAGTCATCCGCGCCGGCATCGAGCCCAGCCACCTTATCCGACCAGCTATCGCGCGCAGTCAGCACCAACACCGGGAAAGTGCGGCCTTCCTTGCGCCACATGCCGAGCACGGTCAGCCCGTCAATTTCCGGCAAGCCAAGGTCGAGGATCACGGCATCGTAATCCTCGGTCGAGCCGAGGAAATGGCCGTCCTCACCATCGGTGGAGAGATCCACCGCATAACCGTTCTGCTCCAGCGTCGTCTTGAGCTGATTGCCCAATGTCGGTTCGTCTTCGACGATCAGGATGCGCATCGTTCCCCGTTCACTTTCCCTTGAATGCGGATGTGTTGAGCCTTTGGGCGGTTAGCGTCAAGCGAGCGAGAGGGATTCTCCACCCGATCGCCGCTCCCGGCCAGTCATTGAGATTGCTTGATGATCCGGCCTGTCCGCGCATCGACATCGACATAGGTCACGCGCCCGTCACGGATAAACTTGAGCCGATAGGCACGCGCTGCAGCGTCATAGGCAGGCCCCAGATATTCGCTGCCCTTCATCTTTGGCAAAACGCGCTTTTCGATCTCGCGCAGCGAAAGCGCATTGCCCGCCTTCATTTCCTTGCGTGCCTCGCCCTGTTCGTCACGAGCCTGAGCAGGAACGACAGTGAGCCCGGCAAGCGCCAGTGCAACAGGAAGGGATACGGACAGAAAGTGCTTCATGATGCGAGTTTGCCTAAGCGTAGAGCATTGAACAAGGTGTGAATGCTCGCGTTGCACGCCATTCAGCTACATTGCCAGCCTATTGCATCTCATATTTGACGGAAATGGTTACGCCGGTGCCAACCTCTCCCAGTTCGATCGGCGTCGCCGCCTCGGCCGCATCCGCCGCAACCCGCATCGCCATGAGAGGTTGCGGTCGGCCGTATGACTGGAAGGTTTCGGACACCTCCAGCAAACGCACTCCTGAATAGCCCGCCATCCGAGCATATTCCTCTGCCATCATCCGGCCGCGCTTGAAGGCAGTTCCGCGCGCCGTCGCCTTCACTTCCGAATCATCCTCGAGCATGAAATTGGGACCGAAGATATTGGTCGCCCCCGCTCCGGCAAAGGCATCGAGCACTTCGCCTGCTCTCTTGAGTTCGCGCAGCTTCACGCTCACCTGATTGCTGACCTGATATCCGGTGAAGACCTGCTGCTCATTGGTCCGGTCATAGCGATATTGCGGATTGAGGCTGAAATTGCTGGTCTGGATGTCCTTGGGCTTGATCCCCAGCGCCTTCATTCGCGTGACGAGGCGATCCATTTCCTGCGCGTTCTGGCGGACCGCTTCCTGCGCGGTCGCGGCACGAGTGGTCACCCCTGCCCCGATCTGAGCGACGTCGGGAGCGGATTGGACCACTTCGCTCACAGTCAATTCCACTACGGGATTTTGGGCCTCGATCCTCACCTCGGCTGCGGCAGCGGGGGACGCCAGCATGGCCAGTGTGGCGGCGGGAATAGCGGTACGGATCATCGTTTTGTCTCCTTCAGGCCTCCATGGCTGCAACGCACATCATTACGAATGACTGAACCGGCTTGTTCCGGGCCATACGAACGCCTAACTGCCGCGCCATGGCACTACCCCCGATCCTTTCCTGGGAAAATCTCGGCCTGCAGCAGGGCGGCCGCTGGCTGTTCGGCGGACCGGACTACGCTGATATCAACCTTCATGTCGGGCCGCGTGATCGGCTGGCGCTGATCGGGCGTAATGGCGCGGGCAAGACCACGCTAATGCGGCTGATCGACGACAGAATCGAGGCAGACCGCGGCACACGCAAGGTCAAGCCGGGGACGCGCATCGTCTTTCTTGAGCAGGAGCCGGACTTCACCGGCTTCGATACGCTGATGGACTTCGCACTGTCGGGTGAGCATGCCCCGGCCGCTCATGAAGTGGAGTCGATTGCCGGTCAGCTTGGCATCGACATGGCGCGACCGGCTGATACTGCCAGCGGCGGTGAGAAGCGCCGCGCCGCGATTGCTCGTGCGCTGGCGATGGAGCCTGACCTGTTGCTGCTGGACGAGCCGACAAACCATCTCGATCTCGGCGCAATCGACTGGCTGGAAGACTGGCTGAACCGCTACAAGGGCGCCTTTATCGTCATCAGCCACGACCGGACCTTCCTCAAGCGCCTGACCAGGGCCACCCTGTGGCTCGACCGCGGCACCTTGCGGCGCAAGGAAGTCGGCTTTGGCGGCTACGAGGCGTGGGAAGAGCAAGTCTATGCCGAAGAAGCGCGCGCGGCTGAAAAGCTCGACGCCAAGCTGAAGATCGAGGCTCATTGGCTGGAACGCGGAGTCACCGCACGGCGCAAGCGCAACCAGGGCCGGCTCGAAAAGCTGTTCCAGATGCGCGCCGCCCGCGCGGCGATGATTACCAGCGCCGGAACCGCCAAGCTGCAGCTTTCCAATGACGAGGAATTCAGGTCCAAGTCCGTCATCGTTGCGGAGCATGTCACCAAGAATTTCGGCGACCGCCCAATTATCAGGGATTTTACCCTGCGCATCCAACGCGGCGACCGCATCGGCGTGGTCGGTGCGAACGGCGCTGGCAAGACAACGCTGCTCAAGCTGTTGACCGGGGAGCTCGCACCCGACAGCGGAACGGTGGAAATCTCGAAGAAGCTCACCGGTGTGATGATCGACCAGCAGCGCAGCCTGCTCGAGCCCGATCGAACCGTGCGGCAAGTCCTGGCCGAAGGCGGCGACTGGATCGACGTGCGTGGCATCCGCAAGCATGTGCAGGGCTACCTCAAGGAGTTCCTGTTCGACCCCAAGATCGTGGATACCAAGGTCGGTACGCTTTCGGGCGGCGAGCGTTCGCGCCTGCTTCTGGCGCGCGAATTCGCACGCACCGCCAATCTGCTGGTCTTGGACGAGCCGACCAACGACCTCGATCTCGAAACGCTCGATCTGTTGCAGGAAGTGATCGCGGATTTCGACGGTACCGTGCTGATTGTCAGCCATGACCGCGACTTTCTCGACCGCACTGTCACGATCACGCTCGGCCTCGACGGGTCGGGCCGTGTCGATGTCGTTGCTGGCGGATATGAGGATTGGGAAAAGAAGCGGCGTTCTTCTCCTGCCCCGCGCGCAGGAGGGGCTGCGGGTGGGCCTGCAACGGCCGCGAAGAAACCCACCCCCCAGCAGCCCCCTCCCGTAAACGGAAAGGGGAGCAAGAAACTCTCCTACAAGGACCAGCGCGACTACGAGCTGCTACCCGCCCGGATCGAGGAGCTGGATGCCGCTATAGCCAAAGGCGAAGCGATTCTCTCCGATCCCGGCTTGTACACCTCGGACCCGCAGAAATTCGCCACCATCTCCGCCGGAATCGAGAATGCTCGTGCGGAAAAGAACGCGGCCGAGGAACGATGGCTGGAGCTGGCGGAACTGGTCGAAGGTTAGGCCGGAACCGCAGCACACTGCATCGACTCGCCGCACATCGCGCTCGAACCACCCGTACAACGGGAGGTGGTGCCGAAACTGTTCATGTGGCAGAAAGGTTTGCCTGAACACGCAGGAGGCCCATCGCGTCAACAACTCGTGCGGTCAAGCGACGGCACAACCCCCTACGACGAGATGAGTGCGTTTCAGACAGCCGGACCCGCCTTAACGGGCGCGGTCGGATAAAGACCGCAAACACGCAGGTCCGGCTGACGTAATTTGAAGGAGTGGACTGATGAATGTTTTTTCGAAGAGGCAGGGAGCCCTGGCACTGGTCGCCATGCTCGCGATGCCCGTAGCGGGCGTCCTGTCCGCGCAGGAGCTGGAGGCATCGTCGGATGGTGAAGTTCTGACGACCGTTTACGGTTCCCCGCCGTCAGACCTGTCTGGCATGACCGAAGGACCCGAGATCGAAGGTTTCATCTCCGCGCGCAGCGGCGAGAAACTGCAGGTTACAACTGCTGGCGGCACAAAGACTGTAGTGCTCATCAGCAATGGCACCGAAATCAAGGCCAAGGGCGGTTTCCTCGGCCTCAATCGCGACAAGCTGGGTGCGGATGCGCTGTTGAATGGCTTGCCTGTGTCCGTCGAGACTGTGCAGTGGGCCGGCAACCTTGTGGCGAGCAAGATCGACCTCAAGAACAAGGACCTGAAGACCGCGGCGATGATCCGCAACGGAACCGAGCAGCGCTTTGGCGAACATGACGTGGCAATCAACAAGAATGCTGCGGCGACCGAGGCACTGCGCGGCCGCATGGCCGATATCGACAAATACAACATCAAGGGCACGACCAACGTCTATTTCGACACGGGCAAGTGGAAGCTGACGCCCGGAGCAGAGAGCGAACTTTGCGCCGCAGCTGCAGAAGCAGACGCAATGGACAATGCCCTGCTGCTGGTCGTCGGCTACACCGATTCGGTTGGCAGCCAGGAGTTCAACCAGGTCCTGAGCGAAAAGCGCGCCGGCCGCGTCGTCAACCACCTGCAGCAGGCCTGCGGCTGGAAGCCCTGGCGGATGCTTACTCCCACCGGAATGGCCGAAGCCGATCCGTTGGCAGACAACAGCACGCCCGAAGGCAAGGCACAGAACCGCCGCGTTGCGGTGAACATCCTCGTCAGCAAGAGCGTCGAGGGAATGTAATTGGTGTGGGGGTGGGTGAAAGCCCACCCCCGCTTTTCCTGAGGCGTCAAACCTCGCTGGGCACTAACCCACGCGGCCCTTCAAATGATGCGGTAGAAGTCCGCTACCCGGTCGAGAGCCAGGCGCAGCACCAGCTTGCCCGAGCGCGCAGGCCAGCCGAGCGACCTCTCCGCTTCGGGCAATCCTTCACCCGCGCAAACCACGCGCCACAAAATATCCTCCAGCCCCTTGCCCGCTTCAGCCAGCGCAGCATTGAAGCGTAGCTTGGCTGCAATCTGGCGTTCAGAAGCGTGTAGCCCGGTTTCGCCGGTGCTCCTAACCCGCACAGGATCCCAGCGCATGGTGACATTTGCGCCTAGCTGGGCGCGTTCATAGTCAGCCCGCAGCCGCTCGCCCGCGTCGAACAGCCTGTCTTCGAGATGCCCGCGCGAATGCAGCCATGACAAAGGCGATTCCGCGAGATTGACCGTTACTGTCCGGCGCTTCCCGCGCGCGCTCCCTGACTTGCGCGGACCCTCTTCTGTCAGCTCACGTTCGACCAGTCTGCGGCGCATCGCCATTCCTCCTGTGTATTGCCGGGAGGAACGCCTTGCATTCCACCGGTTCCTGTAGGAAAGAAAAATCACCATTCCGGTTAAGGGAGGCTTGGAGTGATCAACCGCATCCGGGACATCCGAAAGGGTAAGGGCATGACGCTGGCCGAATTGGCCGAAGCATGTCAGCCGCCCACCACCGCACAGACCATCGGTCGGCTCGAAACCGGGATGCGCAACCTCTCGCTCAAATGGATGGAACGCATTGCAGCCGCGCTGGAGATCGATCCCGAACTACTCGTCCGGTCGGACGCCTCAGATCAGCCAATGGTGGTTGCCGCGCTCAAGTCTCATGGGCCTGAACCACTCACAAAGCCGCGTGAAGCCATCATGCCCAACGACCTGAGCGGCGACGGAACCCAGATGGTGCTGCAGGTGGACGAAAGCGTCGGCGAATTCCGGCCCGGCGACTTGCTGTGGCTGCGCCAGATCGCCCTCGAAGACGCGCCCCATGCGATCAATCGTGATGTGCTCGTCCCGCGTCCGGGCGGGCAATTCTACTTCGGCAGGTTGATCGACCGACAGGGAACATTCGTTGGCCTCCTGCCACCGGGCAGCGGGCAGAAACAGCAGATCGTCGATGGTCCGGCCTGGATCGCCGTGGCGGAAATGCTGGTGCGGAAACTTTGAAGCACGTCCTGTCGCTTTCGACGCTTTATCCAAACGAGGCCAATCCGCGTTTCGGCACCTTCGTCGCGCGCTCGATCGAAGCCCTTGCAGCGCGAGGCGACTGGCGCGTGACCATGGTCAATCCCATCGGCATCCCGCCGGTTGCACTGGGCCGCTATCGCGCGCTGGCGAGGCTACCTGCAATGGCAGTGGAACATGGCGTGACGGTTCATCGCCCACGCTTCACCCTGATCCCCAAATTCGGTGCTCGCCGCAATGCCAAGGCAATCGCACGCGCTGCGCTGCCGCTGGTGAAGCAAATCCATGCCGATACGCCGATCGATGTGATCGATGCGCAATTCTTCTATCCCGATGGCCCCGCCTCGGCATGGATTGCGCAGCAGCTTGGCCTACCCTGTTCGATCAAGGCGCGGGGTGCCGACATTTGCTATTGGGGTGACAAGGACTACGCGCGCGAAGAGATGCTGGAGGCTGCGAACTGCTGCAGCGGACTGCTGGCAGTATCGCAGGAACTGGCGGGTCAGATGGCCGAGATGGGCATGCGACGCGACCATATCACCTTGCATTACACCGGGCTCGACCGTGGCCGCTTTCGTCCGCTCGATAGCCCGGGCCTGCGCGCGAAGTTGGCACGCGAACTCGGGTTCGACCTGCCAGACGGCGCTCCGCTGCTTGTTACCGTGGGTGCGTTGATCGAGCGCAAGGGACAGGACATTGCACTCGGTTCGCTGGCGGCCCTGCCCCAAGCGCGACTGATCCTGGTCGGCAAGGGCGAAGACGAAGCGCATCTGCGCAGGCTGGCCAAGGACCTGGGCATTGCCGACCGCGTCCATTTCGCCGGATCGGTCGATCACGAGGTCCTGCCAGAAATCCTCTCCGCCGCAGACGTCATGGTGCTACCTACCAGAAGCGAAGGCCTCGCCAACGCCTGGGTTGAAGCGCTTGCTTGCGGCACACCAGTAGTGACCTGCGATGTCGGCGGCGCGAGCGAGCTCATCACCAGCAATGCGGCAGGCAGGCTGGTGCCGCGCGACATCGATCATTTTGCCGCAGCGATCTCCGAGGTGCTTGCCGACAAGCCCGATCCGAAAGAGGTGGCGGCGACCGTGGACCGTTTCAGCTGGTCCAACAACGCAGCCGAGTTGGCCCAGCATTACGAACGACTGATCGGCTAGGGCTTGCTCAGCCCTCGCCGCGCGCGATCCGCTCCTGCCTCTCGGTCACCGTTTCGTCCGGAACGAAACTGTTCGAAGTCACGCCCATCCAGATCAACATGGGCGCTGCCATGTAGATCGAGCTGTAGGTGCCCACGAACAGGCCTAGCGTGATGGCTGCAGTCAGGCCGAACAGGCTGGCCGGGCCAAAGAACAGCAGCGGGATCAGCGCAACCAGCAGCGTCAGCGAAGTCATCACCGTTCGCGCCAGCGTCTCGTTGACCGACAGGTCGAGCAGCTCGGGCAGCGGCATCTTGCGATACTTCTTCAGGTTCTCTCGGATGCGGTCATAGACCACGATCGTGTCGTTCAGCGAGTAACCGATGATCGCCAGGATCGCGGCAATGATCTGCAGGCTGAACTCCAGCTGGAACAGGGCAAACATGCCCAGCGTCAACGACACGTCATGGAACAGCGCGAACAATCCGCCGACGCCGAATTGCCATTCAAATCGGATCCAGATGTAGATCGCGACCGCGATCATCGCGGCGACCAATGCAAACACGGCATCGTTGCGGAACTCGCCCGACACCTTGCCTGAAACAGAGTCCACCCCGTCGATACGAATGTCACTATGCGCTGCCTTCAGCGCATCTGTGATTTCGCGCGTCATCTTTTCGGCGAATTCGGGATTGCCTTCAGCTTCGGGCGGGAGCTTGACCCGGATCGAAACCTCGTTTGGCGCGCCAAAGCGCTGGATCACCGGATCGCCGCCATTTTCCAGGCTGCCGACCAATTGGCGCAGTTCTCCGATGGGAGCTTCCGCTGTCTCGGTAAAGGTGACGCGGATTTCCTGGCCGCCGGCGAAGTCGACGCCGTAGTTGAGACCCTTGGTCATCACCAGGCCCCAACTTGCAGCAATCAGCAGAATGCTGACGATGAAGAAGGGCCAGCGGACCTTGAGGAACTTGATGTTGGTATCGTCGGGGACGAGCTTGAGCAGTTTCATGGCTAAATCCCCTTAAAGGCTCAGATCGCTTGGCCGCGCCCTGCGCAACCATCCGGCGACCCACATGCGGGTTAGCACCACGGCGGTGAAAACGCTGGTGAACAGGCCAATCACCAGCACCACGGCGAAACCGCGTACCGGCCCCGATCCGAACAGAAACAGCAGCACACCTGCGATGAAGTTGGTGATGTTGGCGTCATAGATCGCGCGGCTCGCTTCCTTGTAGCCGGTCTCGACCGCGGCCACCACGCGCCGTCCGCGCTTTCTTTCTTCGCGTATTCGTTCGTTGACCAGCACGTTAGCGTCCACCGCTGCACCGATCGTCAGCACGAATCCGGCAAGGCCCGGCAAGGTCAGCGTGGTGTTGAGCCCGGCCATGATGCCCAGGATCATCAACACGTTGAAGCCCAGCGCAATCGTCGCATAGATGCCGAAACGGCCATAGCTGACGATCATCAGCACGATCACCGCGACCGAACCGATCATCATCGCCAACAAGCCCTTGCGGATCGAATCCGCCCCCAGGTCCGGCCCGACGGTCCGCTCCTCGATCACCTTCAGATCGACCGGCAAGGCGCCTGACCGCAGTGCAATCGCCAGCTGGTTGGCGGATTCGACCGTGAAGCTACCTGAAATCTGCGCACTACCGCCCAGGATCGGCTCGTTGATGTTCGGCGCGGAGAGGATTTCGCCGTCGAGAATGATCGCGAAGGGCTTGTTAACATTCTCGGTCGTCAACTTGGCAAACTTCGCCCCGCCCTGCTGATCGAAGGTGATGTTGACCACCGCTTCATTGGTCTGTGGATTTACGCCCTGCTGCGCATTGGTGAGATTGTCACCGCGGATACCACCCAACCGCCGCACTGCAAGCGAAGTTCCCTCGAACGGCGTACCTGCTGCGTAAGGAAATATTTCACTGCCCGGAGGAGCAATCCCCTCCGCAACGTCGGTGGGCAAGGCGCTCTGGTCGACCAGCTTGAACTCGAGCTTCGCGGTCTGGCCCAGCAAATCCTTGAGCTGATCGGGGTCCTGCAAGCCGGGCACCTGCACCACGATGCGCGTGTCGCCCTGGCGGATAATGGTCGGCTCGCGTGTGCCCAGAGCGTCGATACGCTTACGGACCACCTCAGTCGCGCTGTCCATCGCCTGTGTCACGGCATTGCTCAGCCCGGTCTGGGTCGGCGCGAGGATCATGCGCTGGCCATCGGTAATGGACAGATCCCATTCGCGTGTCAGTCCGGTGCCGTTGACGATCGGCAGGAGAATCTCGCGTGCCCGGTCCAGATCGGCGGGATTGTCAAGCAGGAAAGCCAGCCGCCCGTTGTTGGTCGACACATCGCCGATTCTGATGGCCGGTTCGGCCTGCCGCATCAGCGTTCGGACCGATTCTTCCATGTTTTCAAGCCGCTGCGAAGCCACCTGCTCAGGATCGGCCTCAAGCAGGATATGGCTACCGCCCGCAAGGTCGAGGCCGAGGTTCACTTCCGGATCGGGAAGCGAGGTAGGCCAGGCGACGTTGGCTGCGGAAAAAATCGACGGAAGGGCCGCAAGGCATGCGACAAGCGTCAGCCCCCACAACCAAATCTTCTTCCAGGTGGGAAACTCGAGCATCTTCTATGCCTTACTCACTCGCCTTGTCTGGTTCGCGCTGGAACCGCGCGTCAATCGTTGGCTGCCGCGCCACCGGGCGGAATGATATCGCCGATGGTGCTCTTGACCGCTTTCACGCGCACACCCTGCGCAAGGTCGATATCGACATAATTGTCGTCAACCTTCACCACCTTGCCGACAAGGCCACCGGCGGTGACGACCTGGTCACCCTTCTTCAAACCGCCGATTTTTGCCTGATGTTCCTTCTGCCGCTTCATCTGCGGACGGATGATAAAAATCCAGAAGATCACGATCATGCCGACGATCGGTGCCCACTGGAACCACGCGGGCGGCGCTTCGGCACTGGCCGCTGCAGCTAGAATTTCAAACATTGGATAAAGGCCTGTCAGGTTTGAACTACGTTACATCGCGAGGGGCGTAACCGCTGCCGCATTCGCCGCGCAGGCTCTCCCCTCGGTCGCTAAGTGGGCGCGCCTAGCAGCATTGCAAGCCCATCACAATCTCGCGGAGACAATCGTGGCAAAAGCGCACCACATGCATCGCCGCTTGCCAGCTTCCGATGTGCATCCTATAGGGCCGCCCTCCACTGGTTCCGGGACGTGGCGCAGTCTGGTAGCGCACTATACTGGGGGTGTAGGGGTCGCTGGTTCGAATCCAGTCGTCCCGACCAGTGGAAAATCCCCCTCTTCACGATCCGCCGCGACCGCGAGTTGCGCGCCATTGCAGACGGCACTAACCCCGTTCACTGCAAGAGGAGCTTCTATGTCGGAAACAACCCCGCCCAGCACGAAACCGCCGAAAATGCGTAGCTGGCTGTTCGCACCCGCCGACAGCGAGAAGAAGATGGCCAAGGCGGCAGACGGACCGGCCGATATCGTGCTGATCGACCTGGAAGATTCGGTCATGCCGGAAAACAAGCCGGCGGCACGGATAATGGCGAGGGAATTCCTCCTAAGCCGGAGTGACAGGCAACGCATCTGGGTGCGTATCAATCCGCTGTCGGGCGGAGAGGCCGTGGCCGATCTCGAGGCGGTCATGGCATCCGGTCCCGGCGGCATCATGCTGCCCAAGGCAGAAGGCCGCGCCGATGTCCAAACCCTCCACACAATGCTTTCGGCACATGAAGAAGCGCTTGGATTGGACGCTGGTTCGACCCGCATCGTCGCACTGGTCACCGAAACGCCCAAGGCGATGTTCCACTGCGGCGAGTATGAAGGCGACTATCCGGGATCGAGCCGGTTGTCTGCTCTGAGCTGGGGCGCCGAAGACCTTTCCTCCGCGCTCGGCGCGCGCGTCCAGCACCGTCCTGATGGGTCTTACATGCCCACGTATGAGCTGGCGCGCAGCCTGTGCCTGCTGGGCGCAGTGGCGGCAGGTGTGGTGCCGGTCGAAACCGTCATGCCCGAATTTCGCGATCTCGATAAACTGCGCGAACGGGCCGAGATGGTGCGCGGCCAAGGATTTCGCGGAATGCTGGCGATCCACCCGGCACAAGTAGAAGTTATCAACCAGGCCTTCACGCCCAGCGAGGAAGAACTCGCGCATGCCCGCGCGATTGTGCAGGCCTTTGCCGATAATCCCGGCGCGGGAACGGTTGGCCTGGACGGTGCGATGGTCGACCTCCCGCATCTCAAGCTGGCGCAACGCTTGCTCGCCGAAGCGGGCGAATAGAACCGAAATTTTCCTACACGAACCCATTTGGTTATCGGATATGCGATTCGCAGCAACGGAGCGCATGTCATGGCCATTATCGAGACCCTGATCGGTCCCCTCGCCTCGATCATCGACAAGATCATTCCTGACAAGGAAGCACGCGCCAAGGCCAAGCTGGAGCTGATCCGGCTGGAGGGAACGCGAGAGATGCAGATGATCGAAGCGCGCTTGCAGGCAATCGTGGCCGAAGCGCAGTCAGCCGATCCCTGGACCAGCCGCGCGCGCCCCAGCTTCCTCTATGTGATGTATGCGATGATCCTGTGGGCACTGCCGATGGGCGTGCTCGCCGCATTCAATCCTGCCGCCGCGAGCGACATTGCCAGCGGAATGAACGCCTATCTGGGCGGCTTGCCAGAGCCGCTCTATGCGTTGTTCGGCACCGGCTACCTTGGCTACACCGCCGCCCGCCAATGGGGCAAAGTGAAGGGCGTCGACAAGTAGACGCGCTGCGGGCTATGGCCCGCCCATGACCACCTCATCCAACCTCGTTTATGTCCTCAACGGGCCGAATCTCAATCTGCTCGGCATGCGCGAGCCGGAGATTTACGGTTCCGACACGCTCGATGATATCGCCGGCATGCTGGAGGACCGCGCGCGTGAACTGGGCCTCGAGATCGACATGCGCCAGACCAATCACGAAGGCATGCTGGTTGACTGGCTGCATGAGGCACAGGCCGAAGGCGCGCGCGCCGTGCTGCTCAACGCAGCAGCCTATACGCATACCTCCGTTGCGCTGCTCGATGCCATCCGGGCAATCACCACTCCAGTGATCGAGGTGCATCTTTCGGACCCCAAGACGCGCGAGGAGTTCCGCCACCTTTCCTATGTCGGGATGGGGGCAGCAAAGACCGTCGAGGGGCACGGGGCAAAAAGCTATCTGATCGCGCTTGAAGCGGTGGCGAATGGCGAAATCTGAGCTTTCGCCCCTTGCCAGCCACAATTCCCGCGAATAGTCACCCCGCAAACAACAGTTAACGGGGCGAATATGGCCGAATCCAAAGGCACGACCGGGCGCAGGTCCGGAATGAATGTCGATACCAAGCTGGTGCGCGAGCTGGCCGAACTGCTCGGAGAGACCGGGCTGACCGAAATCGAAGTCGAAGACGGTGACCGCAAGATCAAGGTCTCGCGTGGTGGCAGCATTGCCGCAGTGACGGCGGCTCCCACCGCAGCGCCCGTATCCGCGGCGCCTGCTGCCGCTCCAGCCGCTGCTGCTGAAGAGGCCCCTGCCGAAACCCATGCCGATGCGATCAAGTCGCCCATGGTGGGCACCGCCTATCTCGCCGCAGAACCCGGCGCGGACAATTTCGTGAAAATCGGCGACAGCGTGAGCCAGGGCGACACCTTGCTGATTGTCGAGGCAATGAAGGTGATGAACCCGATCCCTGCCGACAAGTCCGGCACGGTCAAGGCGATCCTGGTCGAGAACGCGCAGCCGGTCGAGTTCGACCAGCCGCTGGTCGTGATCGGCTGATCCGGGGTTAGCGCATGGCCATCACCCGCATATTGATCGCCAACCGTGGCGAAATCGCGTTGCGCATCCACCGCGCTGCGCATGAGATGGGAATCGAGACGGTTGCGGTGCACTCCACCGCTGATGCCGATGCCATGCATGTCCGGCTGGCCGACCAGGCTGTGTGCATCGGTCCGCCGCCTGCAAGCGACAGCTATCTCAATATCGCCAACATCATCTCGGCCGCCGAGGTCGCTCACTGCGACGCGATCCACCCCGGCTACGGTTTCCTTTCGGAAAACGCCAAATTCGCCGAAATCGTCGAGGCGCATGACATCGCCTGGATCGGGCCCAAGCCCGAACATATCCGCACCATGGGGGACAAGGTCGCGGCCAAGCAGACTGCGGGTGCGCTCGGCCTGCCGCTGGTCCCCGGTTCGGATGGTGCGGTGTCCGATTACGATGAGGCCAAGAAGATCGCCGCAGAGATCGGCTATCCGGTCATCATCAAGGCGGCCTCTGGTGGCGGCGGTCGCGGGATGAAGGTCTGCGAGTCCGAAGACCAGATCGAAACGCTGATGAAGCAGGCCGGGAGCGAGGCCAAGGCTGCCTTCGGCGACGATACGGTCTATATCGAGAAATATCTCGGCAACCCGCGCCATATCGAGTTCCAGATATTCGGCGACGGCAAGGGTGGCGCCATTCATCTGGGCGAGCGCGACTGCTCGCTTCAACGCCGCCACCAGAAGGTGCTCGAAGAAGCGCCTTCGCCCGTCATTTCCACTGAAGACCGCATGCGTATGGGCGAAATCTGCTCGAAGGCGATGCAGGACATGGCCTATCGCGGCGCAGGCACGATCGAGTTCCTGTGGGAAAATGGCGAGTTCTACTTCATCGAAATGAACACGCGCCTGCAGGTCGAACACCCCGTGACGGAAGCCATTACCGGCGTCGACCTTGTGCGCGAACAGATCCGCATCGCGGCGGGAAAATCGCTTTCGGTCAAGCAGGAAGAGCTGGAGTTCCAGGGTCACGCGATCGAGTGCCGCATCAATGCGGAAGACCCCTTCACCTTCGCGCCATCACCTGGCGAAGTGACTTATTTTCACGCCGCTGGCGGCATGCATGTGCGCGTCGATTCGGGGCTCTACGCGGGCTATCGCATCCCGCCCTATTACGACTCCATGATTGCCAAGCTGATCGTCTATGGCCGCACGCGCGAAGGCTGCATCATGCGCCTGCGCCGCGCGCTGGAGGAAATGGTCGTCGAAGGGGTCAAGACCAACATCCCGCTGCATCAGGAACTGTTGCGGCAGGATGACGTTCTGTCAGGCGACTATTCAATCAAATGGCTTGAGGAATGGTTGGCCGAGCGGGAGAGCTGATGCTCGCCCGTCATACAGACCGCTCTTTCGCGGTGAGTTTCAACAGACCCTAGATGACCCGAACATTCCGCATTCTGATTGTGCTGCTGGTCTTGGCGGCCGGCGCCTTTTTCCTTCTGACAGGCTCAGATCCATGGGTTGCCGAGCAGCCGACACCATCGGCCAGGGAAATCCAGAATGTGCGGGCGGTCTTGCAGGAGGCAAGCAGCGGGAACGTGCAGGGTGATCCGATCGATGTATCGTTCGACGATGCCCAGCTTCGTAGCCTGGCGGCATTGGCCAGCCAGGGGCTACCTCCCAATCGTTTCAAGACAAGGCTTGAGGATGACACGCTCACAGTCACGCTGAGCCGCCCGTTCTGGTTTCGCTGGCTCAATGTGCAAACCGCAATCAGCGGTGAAAGCGAAGGTTTTCCCGAATTGCGAATGAAGGTGGGTGCTGTCCGGTTTCCCGGCTGGCTTTCACGCAAGATGTTGAATTTGGGGCATCGCCTGATCGCGGCCAAAGGCGTGGCCGTGCAACCGCTTGATAAGCTGGTTCAATCGACCCGGATTACGGATGGGAAAGCCGAGGCAACCTTGCTGCTGCCAGAACCGGCTCAGGTTCAGCAGGCCTTTTCCGATGACCCGCTGATCATCGACCCGGCGGTGGCGGCGGACATCTATTGCCGATTGAGCGAACAGCAGCGCGGATCGAAGCAGAAGCTCCTGGAACAACAGCTCGGGCGAGCACTTGCCGCTTCGTCAGAAAGTCGCGAGCAGCATGCCGCCGCGCTGGTCGCGCTCGCAATGTTTGTGGTCGATCCAACAGTAGGCAGGCTGGCTGGCGTCGCACCCGACGCGATCGAGACCTGCAAGCCTCGTGGCCAGGCAATCACCCTGCAAGGCCGCGCGGATTGGGCCAAGCATTGGTCGTTGTCCGCGGCTCTTGCCGTTACAACGGGTGACCAGTTTGCGAACTCAATGGGCGAATGGAAGGAACTGGCAGACAGCGGCGCAAGATCGCCCAAACTCGCGCCGAAGGATCCGAGCGGATTCTCCTTCGCCGATCTTTCTGCAGACCGCTCCGGTATGCTGACCGCGCGCCGTCTCACAAATCCGTCCCATTTGGTGCAGGCGCGCGAATGGGCCATGGAGGCAGATGGCCAGCAATTGCTGCCAGAAGACCTCATTGAGCTGGGAGACGGGATCGGCGAAGCGGAGTTCAAGCGCCAGTTCGGCGGCATCGAAACCCCGCGCTTTCTCGAGCAGGTCGAGAAAATCGACCGCGAGCTGCGAAAGGGCTGGGATCGCTAATCGGCTGGTGCTGCGGTAGACCTACCGGGCTCTAATCCTGACCAGGATCGAACCCGGCTTCCTTCGCTTCGGCAATTACTTCCGCGCCGGTTTGACGTGTGTGATCTCCCGAAAGATCGCACCATGCTGCCTTCTCGTCGATGAATATCTCTTTCTCTACGGTATATCGATCTGCGTCCGAGAAGAGTCCGGCGAGAAAGCTGCGACTGCCTGTAGGCAGGAACCGGTACCAGAGATTGCTTCCGCAGTGCCTGCAGAATGCCCGTTCGGCCCACTCGCTCGATCGATAGATCGTGATGCTTTCTTCGCCGGAAATGGCAAAGCTTTCGCCAGTCAGCGCAGAGTAGAATGCGCCGCCCCATCGGCGGCACATATCGCAATGGCAGATCTCGACATGCGGGTTTGGCTCTTCGAGCCTTATCTCGACCGCATGACAAAGACAGTGCCCGCTAATCTGCATCTGTTCGTTTGACATGGCCGCCTTTCATCTACCCAAGCGGCACGCCAGGCTCATGCTTGGCGGTGCGGATCGTCAGCGAAGTCTTCACGCTTTCCACATTGGGCGCCGGGGTCAGCTTGCTGGTGAGGAATTCCTGGAAGCTTTGCAAATCCTTGCTCACGACCTTGAGAATGAAGTCGATTTCACCGTTAAGCATATGCACTTCGCGAACTTCGGGCAGCTCGCGCATCGCTTCCTCGAACTCGCGCAATGCGCTTTCGGCCTGGCTCTTGAGGCTCACCATAGCGAAAACCGTAATTGCGAAGCCGAGTTTCGACGCGTCGAGATCGGCGTGATAGCCGCGAATCACTCCGGCTTCTTCCAGCCCGCGCACCCTGCGCAGACAGGGAGGCGCCGTCAGCCCTACACGCTGCGCCAGATCTACATTTGTCACGCGCCCTTCTGCTTGCAGCTCTGCCAGCAATTTCCGGTCGATTTCGTCTAGATTGGCCATCCCCGAGCCCCGCAAGAATGCTATGGTTTGATCCACGGCGTTATGAAACGAATGACCCCTTCATAAGCCTTGGAAGCTAATTTTATTGTTCCTGCCAGCAATTGTCCCGCTTTGCAACGCACTGAACAAGCCACTCACGGGCAGCTTGGATAAACTGGTAGGAACAAGACTGCCCGAAATGCGCCCTGTTGGCGCGATGGAAATACGGAGTCTGGATGTTTTTTGACGACCGCCTTGCCACTGTGCTGCGCCACCGCGCTGCCGGCGAGCATGCGGCGCGCACCCAGTACCGACAGCTCCTGGACCTGCTGGGTAACCGCAAATACGGGCGGGACGAGAGCCTGGTGGCCGCCGCATGGCTGCGGCTGGGCGCATTGGGCGAACAGATTCCGGCGGTTGATCGGGCGCGCATGGTCGCTGAACCCGGTTGGCGCTTCCGCAGCGCTGAACTGGCCGCCCATCTGGCCGAGGATGAACCCGCCGTCGCTGCGGCTGCACTTGCCCGCGCGAATCTGTCCGAAAGCGATTGGGAAGCGCTTATCCCCCGACTGCCGATTCGGGCACGGGGATTCCTGCGGCTCCGCCGCGACCTTCCCGATAGTGCGGAAGCAATCCTCGAACGGCTCGGCATCAGAGATCGCGGATTGCCGCAACCGGAACGCGAGAGCGAGTTTGGCGAGGATGCAGTTGACGATGTTCCGGGCGATTCAGCAGCGCTAACCGAAGCCGAACAGGCGAAACCGGAGCCAGATTCAGAGGGTGAGGAAGATCAAACCGTAGAGGCCTCGCATCTGACCGAGGCAGACCGGGTCTTCCATGATGACGACCACATCTCGGCAACCGATGATCCGGCGGCGACCGCGGCAAGGTCCGGGCCCGAAGCTCCGGCTACGATGGAACCGATAACGGCGCCCCGCGCCGACAACGAACAGGCCAGCGAGATATCCCGTCTGGTCGAGCGGATCGCACAGTTCCGCCGCGAGCGTGAATCGGGCGCGCCGCCAATCGATCATTCGCCGCGCCTGCCGCTGGGCGAAGCACCACTTGCCGAGGATTTCGAGATTACCGGCTTCGGCTTTGCTGCCGACGCTGCTGGCCGGATCGAATGGGCCGAAACCAAAGTGGCCCCGATGGTTATCGGCAAACGCCTCATTTCACCGCGCAGGCTGGGTGAAGCTGCATTTCCCGATCAGGTTATGCGCGCCTTCTCGCGCCAGCTCCCTATCAAACATGCCGAAATGACGCTGGAAGGCGCAGCGGCGATTTCCGGCGAATGGATCGTCGATGCGCACCCTCGATTTGCCAGGTCAGGTGGGCGTTTCCATGGCTATGTCGGGCGATTCCGCCGCCCCCCCCGCAAGGACGCCATCGATCCGCGCATCGCGAGCGAGGCGGATCGCATTCGCCAGTTGCTGCACGAATTGCGTACGCCAGTGAATGCGCTGCAGGGCTATGCCGAAGTGATCCAGCAGCAGCTATTCGGCCCCGCCCCCAACGAATACCGAGCACTGGCGGCATCGATCGCCGGTGACGCCGCGCGCATAATGGCGGGGTTCGACGAGCTGGAACGACTCGCCAAGCTGGAGACCGGGGCAATTGCGCCTGCCAGCGGCGAAACCGACCTTTCAGAGCTTGTCCGCCAGACTCTGGGGCAATTGGAACAAGTGCTCGCGCCCCGGCTAGCGGGGATTGCGTTGGAAGCGACGCCAGATGAACCAGTGACGGTCGCGCTCGACCATGACGAAGCGGAAACCCTGGTCTGGCGTATGCTGGCCATTCTTGCAGGGGCTTGCAGCACAGGCGAAACGCTGGGCGCCTCGCTCGAGGTCGAAGACAATCAGGCGATTCTCGCTTGCGATCTGCCGGCCGAACTGATGGCGGAAGACGACCTCTTCGCTGCGCAGACAAGGCCCGCAGCCGGGGGGCTGAGCGCGGGACTGTTCGGCGCGGGATTCAGTCTGCGGCTGGCGCGAGCCGAAGCGCGGTCAGCCGGGGGTGGCCTGGTTCAGGACGACGATCGGGTCTTGCTGAAATTGCCGCTCTTGACCCTTGATGAGAGCCTGCCTAGCCAAGGCCAACAGGCGCGAAGCAAGGCTGCTCTCGACCAGGGATAGCCGTTTCGCTCGCGCGGCGATGGAGGGTGGCCATCTCGAAAGTTTCGATGCTTCAACCGCCAGCGCATTCGGCACGGGCGAGCTTCTCGGCGGACTTTGGCCAACGTGTGCTGTTGACGGTCGATACCGAAGAGGAGTTCGACTGGAATGCACCTTTCAGTTCGACCGGCTACAGCCTCGATCACGTTATCCGACTGCGCAATTTCCAGGAGTTCTGCGAAGGACTTGGCGTAAGCCCGGTGTATCTGGTCGACTGGCCAATCGTTACCTCCGACCTGGCGGTCGATCTGATCGGGGATGCGGTAAAGCGCGGCAAGGCCGAAGTGGGAATCCAGCTTCATCCCTGGGTCAACCCGCCCTTCGATGAAGAGGTCAATGCGCATAATTCCTATGCCGGGAACCTCCCCTCTCAGCTTGAACGCGACAAGCTGGTCCAGCTGCGTAACAAGGTCGAAGATCGGTTCGGCACCGTACCGGCCAGCTATCGCGCAGGCCGCTATGGGCTTGGCCCGCAAACCGCCACGATCCTCAAGGAAGCCCGGGTGGCGATTGACACATCGGTTCGCGCCAATTTCGATTATCGCGAGGGCAACGGCCCGGACTATTCGCATCATCCGCTCTGGCCCTATTGGATCGATCCGGAACGCCAATTGCTCGAACTTCCGGTGACCAGCGTGTTTTGGGGAATGCTGCGCAAGCAGGGGCCGCAAATCTATCCCTTGACGGAACGGATGCCGCGGCTCGGCGGGGCACTGGCCAGGATGGGTATGCTGGAACGGATAGCACTGACGCCCGAAGGAGTGACTGCGGAAGAGGCTCTGCGCGGCGTCGATATCGCGGTGGATGACGGGTTGCCTGTGCTGGTTCTCAGCTTCCACAGCCCGTCCCTGGACATCGGCCATACGCCCTATATCCGTAGCGAAGAGGACCTCGACGCGCTGTATGACTGGTTCAGGCTCATCTACGCCTATTGCGGCCAGTTGAACGTGCGCCCCACTACCATTGCCGAGATCATGGATTCAGTTGTCCGTTGATTGGATGCAAACACCGGCTTGTAAGACCTGCAGACCCAATGTAGGGCGCGTTCCGCATCGCCGCATCCGGACGGGCCTGTAGCTCAGCGGTTAGAGCTGGCCGCTCATAACGGCTAGGTCGCGGGTTCGAATCCTGCCGGGCCCACCACCGGGGCGCGGTTGATGCGGCACGAAACGGTCGGGGAGTGGCGCAGCCTGGTAGCGCACCTGTTTTGGGTACAGGGGGTCGCTGGTTCGAATCCAGTCTCCCCGACCAGTTTCGATGATGCACATGGGGCCAGGCGCCCCGGTGGAAATGATCCGGCCAAACGTTTCCCGCCTGCACTCTCCGGCGTAAGCCACGCTTCATGGCGACTCCAAAGCCTCTGAACCTGGATAGGCGCGCGATCTGGGCCATCGCCCTGCCCGCCATGGTCACCAATGTAGCGACCGCATTGATCGGTTTGGGTGACATGTGGATCGTAGGGCGGCTGGAGGATGCCGCAACGCAAGGCGCGGTCGATGTCGGCGCACGCCTGTTCGCCGTTCTGTTCACCGTCATGAACTTCCTCAAGACCGGCACCACCGGGCTGGTGGCGCAAGCTGGCACGCGCGCCGGGGAGCATGGGGGAGAAAGCGCGCAGGCCAGATTGTTGGCACGCGGCATTGCGATTGGCCTGACGATCGCTGTCGTTCTCTTGTTGGCCAAGCCGCTTCTGATGCCGCTTGCGCTCGACGCACTGGGTGCCAAGGGCGAAGTTCTGGCCGCTGCCCGTACCTATGCCAATATCCGCTATTGGACTGCGCCGGGCGTCATGCTCAATCTGGCCCTTATGGGCTTCCTTGTCGGAAGGCGGCAAATGATTGCCGTGCTCTGGATCGAGGTGGCCTATAACGTAATCAATGTCGCGCTTGGCCTACTGCTGGCGCTCCAGTTGCAATGGGGCATAGCGGGCATCGGCTGGTCCAGCTTCATTGCCGAATATGCCAAGCTAACCGCACTTCTGGCGATGGTGACGACGGGATCGGCGGGAGCATCACTCCTCGCCGCCCTACGCGACCGCGCCGTGCTCCGCTGGGATGCTATCCGCCCCTTCCTCAGCCTCAATCGCGACCTCTTCCTGCGCACATTGGTGCTTACGATTTCGCTCGCAGCGCTGACGCGGCTCAGTGCTGAGCGCGGACCGGAAGTACTCGCAGCCAACGGTATCATCTACCAGCTCTTCATTTTCAGCGCGCTGCTGCTCGACGGGTTCGAGAATGCCGCGCAGGTGCTCAATGGGGAGCGGCTGGGCGCAGGCGACCGCGCGGGATTTGCCGGTTATGTGCGAGCGATCCTGTGGCGCGGGCTGGTGGCGGCCGCGATCCTGTCCGCAGGCTTCCTGCTCTTTGCCGATCCCATCCTCGCCAGCTTCGCCGCGACCGAGGGTGTCGCGCGAGAAGCCATGCGCCAGGCATTGTGGCTTGTGGCGATCCCCTTCGCCGGGGTGTCCAGCTTCGTGTTCGATGGGGTGTTCGTGGGCGCGAGCTGGACTCGCGCCATGCTGCTTTCCATGGCGGGAGCAGCCGTGGTCTTCGCGCTCGCGCTGTGGCTCACCTGGCCACTGGGCAATGGTGCGCTTTGGGGCAGCTTCGCGCTTTTTCTGCTCTCGAGAGCCGTGTTTCAGGCCTTGCTCCTGCCCGGAAGAATGCGGCGCAGCTTCGCGAACGGGGCAGCAGAGCCGCCCCGCCCGCGCGAAGTCTAGAAGGTCACGCCGGCTTCGATGCCCCAGATGCGCGGCTCGTTGACCATCGCGGTGAGGTTGTTGAAGTCGATCCCCGACACCGCCGATGTATCCTTGGTGATGTTGCGGACGAATGCGGCGACTTCAAATCGGTCGGTCTTGTAGCCGGCACGTACACCGCCTTCCAGCATATGATCGTCCTGAAACTCGACCGATTCATAGAGGAAGAAGTTGATCTTCGAACGGTATGCCCAGTCAGTGAAGAAATAGACTTCGCCATCGCCGACCGGGACTGCGTAGCGCGCCGTGACATTCGCGATCCAGCGCGGCGATTGCGGCAGGCTGTTGCCATTGATGTTGACGATCGCCGCCGAGAAGGGTGCAGCTGCAATCTCGATCGGATCGAGGATCGTGCACAGCGATACGTCCGGGAAGGTATCGACCCTGGTCCCACCACATGCAGCGGAGGTGAGGTCCTCGTCCTGAATCTCGGTGTTGTTGTAGCTGACACCCGCAGTGAACAGCAGGCCGCTGGTCGGTGCGATTTCTGCATCCAGCTCGAAACCATAGCCGCGCACATTGTCGGCGTTGATTACGCGGTTCGCGTTCACGTCGCCGCCCACCGCTGTGAGCTGCGCATTGTTCAGGTCATAATAGAAGCCGGAGAGATTGATCCGAGCACGTCCGCCGAACAATGTCGATTTGACGCCCGCTTCATACGACGTGATCGTTTCCGAATCTGCCACCGAAACGCCATCTTCAAGCGGCGTGGCCGTTGCTGGCGGGAAGAGGATGCGTCCCTGGATGCTCGGCGCACGATAGCCTCGCGCTACGCGCGCATAGAGGTTCAGATCGTCGCTGGCTTCATAGCGCACACTGGCATCCCAGGTGACGGTGTTGTCACTGACTTCGCGACTTACTGTGCCAAGCGGATTCTGCAGGAAGGTCGGAAATTGTGTGTCCTGGCTGCGAACGACAACGAATTCCCGCTTGTCGTCATTGTAGCGAATACCGCCGGTGACGCTCAGTTGGTCCGTAAGCTCATAGGTTAGCGAGCCGAACAGGCCAAAGGCCTCGCTCCGCTGGTCCTGGCTGACAACGATATTAACCCCGCCCGGCGCATTCAGGGGATCGCCGAGTGTCGAATAATTCTCGCTCAGGATCTGCAGGTCTTCGTCGAAATAGAAGAACCCAGCCTGATAGCTGAGCGGCCCGTCGCCATTGCTGGCAATCCTGATTTCCTGGGTCAGCTGGTCGAGATCGGGCACTGTATCCCGCGTTTCGGCGGTAAACGGAATTTCACCCGGGCCGTAGAGATCGGGCGGCAGGAAGTTCGCACCAAAGCCGCCATCGACATCGCCTACCGAAGTCGAATCCGCATTCCAGTAGCTGGTGACGGAGATCAGCGAAACGGGCCCCAGATCCATGGTGATCCGCGCAGAGAAATTCTGTGCCTTGAGGCTCTGATCGTTCTTGCCGTCAGTCGAGACGCTGTAGCGGTCAAAATTGTCGTTGAGGCCTTTCTGACCGCGCGTGAAATTGTTGGCGCGGAAAAGTCGCGCGGTACCCTCAAGATCACGAATCTGACCCGTCAGAAGGATTTCGAAGCCGTCGGTTGGCTCGGCCTCGGCCTGGATACGGAATGCGAAATCCTCGAAACCGCCGAAGGCGTTCCTTTGTGTGCCCGAAGGCAGGACATTGTCGACATAGTCACTTTGGCGTTGATACAGCGCCGAAACGCGCACTGCGAAATTGTCGCTCAAGGCCAGATTGAGCGCACCTTCAGCGTTCACGTTCTCAAAGCGACCGTATGATACGCGGGCATAGCCGCCGAAATCGTCTTGCGGTTTGACCGAATCGAACTTCACGATACCCGCTGGCGTATTGCGACCGAACAGCGTTCCCTGCGGCCCGCGCAAGACCTCTACCTGCTGCATGTCGAACATGGGAAAGCCCTTCAGGACCGGGTTTTCGAGAACCACGTCATCGTAGATCAGGCTCACAGGCTGCGAAGCGTTGTAATCGAAGTCGGTATTGCCAAGGCCGCGAATGTAGAAGCGCGGGAATGTGCGGCCATAGGAGGATTCGACCACCAGGCTTGGAACCTTGCCCGATAGTGCGCGGATATCCTGCCCACCGCTGCCCAGGGCAGTCAGTTGATCCTGGCTCACCGCGGTCACAGAAATCGGAACGTCCTGGATATTCTCTTCGCGCCTTTGCGCAGTGACGATGATCACACCGATGCCTTCATCGGCTTCGGCATTTGCTGCCGCATCCTGGGCGATAGCCGGTGTCGCTGCCAGGAGAGATGCGGAGAGGGCGACACTCGCCGCGGAAACGAAATAGCTGGAGAGATGCTTCATCTGCTTGCCCCATGTAACTCGTCGGCGGTCGCGCAAGACTGCTCGCCGTCTCGGAGATCGATTTTGGACCCGAATGCGAATTGAACTTGTCACGCAGTTGCGACAATCCTGCGCTGCGTCAATTTCCCCGCGTGGAAAACGCGATTCTTGTTTCGTCCGCGTTGCGCCGACGCAACGCCCGCGATCACCGCGGCGTTACGTCTTCCTCCAGATTGGTCCCTTTGATCGGTCCTGCCTCATCAGCCAGAATCGCGACCACCTGCGTCCAGACCGCGACATTCTGCCTGAGCTGCAGCGGATCGATCTTGTCGAGCGTATCGTCGGGCGTGTGATGCAGGTCGAAGTAGTGCGTGCCGTCCTGCTGCAGATCGACGATCGCTGACTTCTGTTCGCGAACGATATTGAGATCGGCTCCACCAGTGGCCTCTTGCATACCGTTTGCGACACCAAAGCGGGCCACCGCACGTGCGATCTTCGTGTGCAAGCTCGGGTTGCTCTGGCGAAAATTGCTATCGAAGCGCCAGATCCGGTCCGCCCCGAAATCGCTTTCGAGCCCGACTGCCATCGGTTCATCCTTGTGCGCGGCGGCATAAGCCGCACTGCCCCAAAGGCCGGTCTCCTCGGCCCCGGCGAAAAGCACACGGATGGTCCGCAGCGGCTGGCCAGCCCGCGCCACATGCAGCGCAGCGGCGGCAATGATCGCGCAGCCTGCGCCATCGTCCACCGCGCCAGTGCCAAGGTCCCAGCTATCGAGATGGCAAGCGAGCAGTACCGGTGGCAACGAGGGATTGCGGCCCACGATCTCGCCCACCACATTCCCGCTCTGGGTTGTGCCCATATCGCGCGGGGTAAGCACCAGCTTGACCCGGACTGGTCGATCTCCGGCCCGTGCAAAGATCCGCTCTAGATTATCAGCATCGGGATTGCTGATCGCGCCTGCAGGGATCGGCGTGACGCCTTCGGCAAAGGTCGTCCCACCAGTATGCGGCGTACGGTGGTTCTCGGTTCCGACCGAGCGGATCACCGTCGCGATCGCGCCCTTGCTGGAGGCGAGGCTCGGCCCGGTCCAGCGTGCAGGTCCGGCAAAGCCATAGCCCGATCCATCCTGCGTGGGTTTCATGTCATGGCTGATGAAGGCGATCTTGCCCGCCAGGCTGCCCGGTGAAGCATCTTTCAGATCGGCGTAGCTCGGGAAATGGATCACTTCGGCTTCGATCCCGTCAGGTCCGGTTGAGGCGGAGCGTCCCAAAGCGGTGATGCGCATTGGCTGGGCGAAGGGAGCGGTGACGCTGGCACGTTCTTCGCCGCGCACCCAGGTCTGCATATCGAATGGCTCAATAGCGACGTTGGCGAAGCCGTGAGCCTTGAGCCAGTTCACGGCCCATGCGCGGCCGCGTGCCTCCGCCTCGGTTCCAGCCATGCGTGGGCCGACCTCTGTCGTGATGCCCTCGACGAAATCCCACGCGATCCTGTCATCCGACAGCGCCTTGTCGGCCTGACCCACCAGGGCGCTCTGGGAAGAGGCTGCGGCGATGGAAGGGGAGAGCGAGAGCGCAACCAGCGCAAATGCGAATCTTTTCATGGCCCAAGCTGCTATCGCCCCGTCCCTTGCATGTCTAGCGAAGTCCAGCTTGCCCTAACCCGCCGCAATCCCTATCTGCGCGGCAAATCTTTTCACTCAAGAATCCGATGCAAGGACGACCCGATGGCCGCGCAATACGCCTATGTCATGAAGAACATGACCAAGACCTTCCCCGGTGCCCAGAAACCGGTGCTCAGCGATATCAATCTGCAATTCTACCAGGGCGCGAAGATCGGCATCGTCGGGCCAAACGGCGCGGGCAAGTCCACCCTGATCAAGATCATGGCCGGGATCGACACGGATTTCACTGGCGAGGCCTGGCCGGGCGAGAACATTACCGTCGGCTATCTTGAACAGGAGCCGGAACTGGACTCTACCAAAACCGTGCTCGAGAACGTCAAGGATGGCGCGCGCGAAACCGCCGATCTGGTCGAGCGCTACAACGCCGTTGCCGCCGAAATGGCAGAGCCCGATGCCGATTACGAAAAGCTCGGCGAAGAGATGGCCGACCTTCAGACCAAGATTGACGCGGTGGACGGCTGGACGCTGGACAACCAGCTTGAAATCGCGATGGAGGCATTGCGCTGCCCGCCGGGGGACTGGCCGGTGACAGATCTGTCCGGCGGTGAGAAGCGCCGTGTCGCGCTCACCCGCCTGCTGATCCAGAAACCCTCGATCCTGCTGCTGGATGAGCCGACCAACCACCTCGACGCCGAAAGCGTCGAATGGCTGGAAAACCACCTCAAGGAATATGCCGGTGCGGTGCTGATGATCACCCACGATCGCTACTTCCTCGATCACGTGGTCGGCTGGATCCTCGAGCTCGATCGCGGCTCCTACTACCCATACGAAGGTAACTACTCGACCTATCTCGAGAAGAAGGCCAAGCGCCTCGAACAGGAAAGCCGCGAGGAATCGGGCCGCCAGAAAGCGCTCAGCCGCGAACTCGAATGGATCCGGCAGACGCCCAGTGCGCGCCAGACCAAGAGCAAGGCGCGTATCCGCAAGTTCGAAGCGCTGCAGGACGCGCAGTCCGACCGCAAGCCCGGCAAGGCACAGATCGTGATCCAGGTTCCCGAACGGCTCGGCGGCAAGGTGATCGAGGCCAAGGGTATCTCCAAGGCCTATGGCGACAAGCTGCTGTTCGAAGACCTGTCCTTCACTCTGCCTCCGGGCGGTATCGTGGGCGTGATCGGCCCCAACGGCGCGGGTAAATCCACCCTGTTCAGGATCATCACCGGCAAGGAAGAGCCCGATTCAGGCAGCATCGAGATCGGCGACACCGTGCGACTGGGATATGTCGATCAGAGCCGCGATCACCTCGATCCCAAGCACAATGTGTGGGAGGAAATCTCCGACGGGCTCGATTACATGAAGGTCAACGGCCACGACATGTCGACCCGCGCCTATGTCGGTGCCTTCAATTTCAAGGGCGCCGACCAGCAGAAGAATGTCGGCAAGTTGTCAGGCGGTGAGCGCAACCGCGTCCACATGGCCAAGATGCTGAAGGAAGGCGGCAATGTGCTGCTGCTGGACGAACCGACCAACGATCTGGACGTCGAAACGCTCGGCGCGCTGGAAGAGGCAATCGAGAACTTCGCCGGCTGCGCCGTGGTTATCTCGCACGACCGCTTCTTCCTCGACCGCCTGGCCACCCATATCCTCGCCTTCGAAGGCAACAGCCATGTCGAATGGTTCGAGGGCAATTTCGAAGCCTATGAGGAAGACAAGCGCCGCCGCCTGGGCGATGCTGCGGATCGGCCTACGCGTCTGGCGTACAAGAAGCTGACTAGGTAACGGGAGAAGATAGCTGTCAGCGTGCGCAAGATTGGCCGGGTTTCAAGCAGCCCGAGCCCTTTGGCGCTCCCGTGAGAGGTAGTGACCAATCGGCACGCATAACGCGATCAGCCCCAGCATCACCCCTCCGCTGAAGAGGTCGGTCGAAATATAGAGCACAAGCAATGCCACATCCACCAGCGTGACCAGGATTGGAAGCGCAGGATAGAGCTTGGCCCTGTAGGGACGCGGCAGGTTGGGATGCTTTATCCTGAGTCCGAACAGCGAGGCTTCGTAAAGGACGAAGGTAAAGATGATCAGGGCGCCCATGAGGCGGAACAGGAACTCGAACCCGCCTGACAAGATCAATACTGCTGCAAATAGACCGGAAATGGCCAAAGCGACATCCGGGGTTCCATGCTTGTTCACGCGCGTTGCAATCAAAGGGAACAATCCATCGCGCCCCATGCCATAAAGAATTCGCGGAGCGACCATGAGGTTGCCGTGCAGGCAATTGGCAGCAAGCAGTATCGCACAGGCGGCGACTATCTTTCCACCAATCGGCCCGAAGATATTGGCCATCGCGACCGAAACGGGAAGGTCTGACTGTCGCAACACGTCGATCGGTAGCGCGTGGAACAGCCCGGCATTGAGCAAGAGATAGACCACCATGATAGACCCCACAGTCATGAACATTGCGCGGGGCAAGTGTCGGATCGCATGGGAGTCTTCTTCAACGAAATAGGTCGATCCAGACCAGCCGCCGTACGCGCCGTAGATCAGTTGATAGGCGATCAATATGCCGAAGAGGCCGAACGTCGACTCTCCGCCCGCTTGATTGGGCGAAGATTGAATCTCCAGCGAAAGCGGCGGGTAGACGAAGATCGCGACCACGATCGCGCAAAGGAATAGGAACTTCAGCAAGCTGCCACCAATTTCTGCCGCCGCACTCTCCCTTACGCCCCAGAAATTCACTGCGAACGACATTGCGCCGAATGCCATGGCTACGAGCGGCGTATATGCGCCCAGCGGCGGGATCAGCACCGCGGTAAAATTGGCGCAAACCACGCCAAGGGCCGCGACTGAAGCGATCGCCGAGAGCCAATCCGCCCAACCCGCCAACAGCCCAAGAGAGTCCCCGAATACAAAGCGAACAGGAACGTAATTGCCGCCGACCTTGGGAATGGCGGTAATCAGCTCCGAAGCGATGTTGGCGAGAAGGAGGCAATGCAAGCCGCCCAACAGCCATAGACCCATCACGATTGGCATGGATGGGATGTTATCGACCACACCGCCAGGCGTTCTCATTATCCCGGCACCGATGACATTCCCCATCCCGATCGCCAGCGCAAAGCTGAAACCGAGCACTTTGTGCAATGGATTTAAGGTTTTCCCACCTGCAAAAATCGTAGCCATCTTGCCCCAAGCCCCCGCTACGCGCCCCGTCTTTCAACCTATCACCATTATTGGCCTTGGCGAGGATGTTATGCACAGGGGGGCGATAGCGCTGGTGGCAGGCGATGACCGCCTCTCAGCCGGTAAGATTAGCTCCAGATGAAGAACCCGCGAGGCGGCGCGGTTGAGGCACATCTTGAAAGCGAAACAGCTGCCATGCGCCGCGCGATCGGAGCATCGCAAAGACCCGGAGGGCGGGATTCGATTAGATCGAAATCGAGTTCGACCTCAAGCGCGGGGTCTCATCCGGCTCAGCGACATATTCGGCCACCGATTCACGCTCGACGATCTCGAACGGGACAAGCGTGTGCTGGCAGGGCCTTGAGGGGTTGCGGATCTGGTCGACCAGCAGCCTGCAAGCCGCCTCACCCATCTCTTCGAGCGGCTGACGGACAGTCGTCAGGCGCGGACGAGTGGTATTGGCCACCGCAACATCGTCATAGCCAACCAGTGAGATCGTCCCGGGAATCGATATTCCCGCTTCATTTGCCGCGTCGATAATTCCGGCGGCCATTTCATCATTGCTTGCAAAGATCGCCGTAGGTTTGGCTGCAAACAGCTTTCTGGCCTGCTCGCGGCCGGACTGACGCGTGAAGTCCCCTTGTACCACAAGCGAATTGTCGACCCGCAGGCCCTTCGCCCCAAGCGCGTGCGTATAGCCATTGTAGCGCCGCATGCTGACCAGATGGGTATTGGGGCCGCGCATGATGCCGATCCGGCGATGGCCATTATTGACCAGCAGGCCGGTGATCGCTGCGGCAGCATCAAACTCGTCCATGGTTACCCGGTTGCCCTTGTCGAGATCGAGCAGCGGCGCAATACGGACATAGGGAATGCCGCGCGTTTCAATCTGAAGGATCGAGTGCCGGTCATCCGAAACCGGAGGTGTAACGATGAGCCCGTTGCAGCCGGTTTCCTCCATGACTTCTGTAATGCTGCGCCTGTGGCGATAGATGTTCACCGACTTGATTTCGAAACGTTCGGCGGAGCCGACCTTGCTGACGCCGGAATGAATCCGGGAGACATAGTCATCCCCTGGGTTATCGGAGAAAATCAGGATCCTCTTGGTTTCGCTCATTTCTGACGCCCGTTCTGTTTTATATGCCTGGCTCCCATTCGTCGCGCCCTGAAGCGAGACGAGCCAGGCCATATATTCCGGTAGCGTTACCAAATTGCTTAAGGCGCAGCCTCGGCGTCTTCCTGAAACGGACTCGAACATCCATTCGAGAGCCAGTCAGATATCGCCACAGAATGAATATTTTCGTTCTATATGAAATAGATGCGTATAGCGCGAAGGTTGCCGGTGCAGTTTCCGATCAAGGAAAATTGGTGCCCGAATCTACTTAACATCGCCGGAAGGTCTTGATTCAGGAGGGGCTGCAAAATCCTCCGCCAACGCGTGGTAGAGGCGTTTGCGGCATACCATGGTGCTGGCCCAGTCGCCGATCAGCGCAGTGGCGAACAGCGGCAGAATCGCTCCAGTACTGCCCGTCGCTTCGCTGAGGATGATCACCGCCGTCAGCGGCGCACGAACAACACCGACGAAGTATCCCGCCATGCCGAGCAGCACGATGGCGCCCGCCTGGTCCGCATCGAACGGCCAGGTCAGCAGGCTGCCGAAACCAGCGCCGACTGCAAGCGAGGGAGCGAAGATGCCGCCGGGCATTCCGCTGACCGCCGTGGCGAGCGCGGCAACGAATTTGGCAGGACCGAACAGCGGATCGATCGCGCCGCCTTCGAGCAGCGCCTTGGTTGGCTCGTATCCCGTGCCCCAGCTTGCGCCGTTACTGGCGATGCCGAGTACAGCGACCACCAGTCCGCAGATGAACGCGACCAGCAAGGGCTTGCGCTCCAGCGCTCCGCGCCACTTGCCTCCCGGTCCGCGCAGCGCGAGCATGAGCCGGGCAAACAGCCCGCCGAGGACGCCGCCGAGGATACCTGCAACCGGGGCCACGATCAGCACTGTCGTGATCGGCAAGTGCCCCCCGACGTGTCCGAAATATACATAGTTGCCTGCAAGTCCCTGTGCAGTCAGGCCCGAAATCATGACAGCACCCATCACAAGCACGGCAATACGCTGCTCATAAGCGACGGCCAGTTCCTCGATCGCAAAGCTGATTCCGGCCAGCGGCGTGTTGAACGCCGCCGCGACGCCTGCCGCCCCGCCCGCGATATAGACGCCAGAGGTCAGGCGCACGCCGAACAGGCGATGGATCTGGACCATGATCGCTGCACCCAGCTGCACCGTCGGACCTTCGCGCCCGACCGAGGCACCGCCAAACATTGCCGCCACCGTCAGCGCGATCTTGGCCAGCCCCGCCTTGAGCGAGACAAGCGGCGCAGTGCCCTTGGCATCGGGCTCTCGCGCGGCGGCGATTACTTGCGGAATGCCCGAGCCGCGCGTTTCAGGGGCGAGCTTGCGCGTCACCATCACGATGGCGACGAACAGCGCGGGTGTCAGTACCAGCGGTGCCCACCGATAGCGCTCGACCAATTGTTCAAACAGGTGCTGGGCGCTGTCGCCCGCATAGGTAAAGACCAGCGCCATCAGGCCGATCAGCAGCGCCCCGACCAGCGTCGCCAGCCGCCGGTGCCAATCCTGCATCTGAAACAGATCGCCCGCATCCGGTCTGGGAATGGCATCGAGTATGCGGGAAAGACGGGACATGCGCCGCCCCTACTCTCTCGCAGTGCGGAGTCCAATGATCGATCGTTCCGGCATTCGAATGCCGACCGATATTAAGAAAGATGGCGCGAAACATGAACAGAAGCCTGTATGGCCGGTTCAGTTCTGTGACAGCACTCGCAAAGTATCAGAGCCTTATCAAACAGGGCCGCACTTGGTGGAGCGGCATGACAGGAGCCTAACATGTCGATTTCCCAATTCTTGAAGGGTAGCGCGTACTCCGCCCTCGCTGCCGCGATGGCGCTGACGGCCCTGCCCGAAGCGGCTGGGGCGAAGGAACGCGACCAGAGCCCACGTTACAAGGCAGAGCGAAGCCAGCGGCCGCAGCTACGGCAGGTGCGTAGCGAGAATCGCCAGCAGCGCCGCGAAATGCGCCAGGAGCGTCGCTCGACCCAGCAGAACCGCCGCTCGGCCCAGCAGGATCGCCGCTCGGCCCGTGATGTTCACCAGCGGCCTGAAATGCGGCAGAACATTCGGCGGGCACAGGCTCAACAGGCCCGCAACCGCGGCGAGGAACGCCGTGGCCGCGACTGGAACCGCAGCGACCGCCGCGCTGACATTGCGAAGGAGCGCAGCACGCGCGAATGGAATCGCAGCGATCGCCGCGAGACCCGCGCAGTCGATGCACGGCGCAACCACAGCTATTCGGATACCAGGCGCAATCGCACCTATCGCGAGGCAAATCGCGACCGTGACCGGCATCGCGACCGCAACCGCTGGGAACGGCGAGGCGACCGCCGGGACGGCTATCGCGACGGGCGCCACGGCTCCTACCGCGATGGATATCGTGACGGACGCCGCGGCTCATATCGCGACGGGCGGCACGACGGCTATCGCCAGGCACGGCATGACTATCGCCGGTGGGACCGCAAACATTGGCGCAAGAACCATCGCTATAACTGGTACAAACATCGCCGCGACCACCGGCATATCTACCGGCTGGGGCGCTATTACTCGCCCTATCGCTATCACCACTACAGCCGGCTGAGCATCGGGTTCTTCCTCGACAGCCTGTTCTATTCCAACCGCTACTGGATCAGCAATCCGTGGCAATACCGCCTGCCGGACGTCTATGGCCCCTATCGCTGGGTGCGCTATTACGACGATGTGTTGCTGGTGGATATGTACACCGGAGAAGTGGTCGACGTGATCTACGACTTCTTCTGGTAAACCTACTCCCGAAGTGCTGGCCCCTGAGCGAATAGAACGGGGCGAGCCACCAAGGACCCCCATTCGCCGCAGCGGATGGGGGTTTCTTGTTGCAGGTACCCGGAATCAGGCCTTGGGCTCGGGGCCCCACGGCAGCATACGGTGGATATTGCCGTCCTTGTCGATCAGCGTGTGCTTGAGCGCGCCGACGATGTGCAACACGACCAGCAGCAACAGGAAAGTGGCGCCGGCGCCATGTGCTTCAGCAATTTCGTGACCGAGTTCCTTGTTTTCTGCGACCGGAAGCAGGGGCACGTTGAACAGCCCCCAGAAATCGATCGGATAATGGCTGAAGGAGCTCGCCACCCAGCCACCGATCGGCAGCCCGATGAGCATGACGTAGAAGATCACATGTACCGCGCGGGCAAGCGACCTTTCCCACCCAGCCAGGCTGGCAGCCAATTCAGGCGGCCTGCGAGTAAAACGCCATAGCAGGCGAAGCACACTCAGGATCAGGATAGTGATGCCCAGCGCCTTGTGCTGGGTGATCCAATAGAGCTTGTCCGCATCCTCGGCATGTTCGAAATTTTCAGCCAGACGCCAGTTTACGATGACAGCGATAGCGATCAGCCAATGCAATATCATCGCCACGCCGGAATAGCGTGCCTGCGTTACGGTGGTCATTCATCTCTCTCCTGCCGATGGGGTTGGACCTATCCTAGCATCGCGAAAGTGCGCGGCAAGCACCTGCGAGCGCAGCACACTTGCAGCAAGCGACCGGCTTGCTAGGAAAAGCACGATGACCAAGACTTCCCCGATACCCGATCAGGCCGCTCTCAAACGCATTGGCGCTTCGGTGCGCGAACGACTTGAGGCCGACCCGCACGCCTACAAGATCGAAACCGATGTTGCGGAAATCTTTGCTGTGGGCGATTTCCTCAGCCAGTCCGAGTGCGACCGCCTGTGCCTGATGATTGATCTGGTGGCAAAACCCAGCACGCTGCACGAGCAGGATTATGCGAGCGGGTTCCGGACGTCCTATTCGGGCGACCTCGATCGCGAAGACAGCTTCGTAAGAGGTATTTCGCGCCGGATCGACGATCTGCTGGGCATCAGTTCAATCTGCGGTGAGTCGATCCAGGGCCAGCGCTATCTGCCCGGCCAGCAATTCAAGCCGCATAACGACTGGTTCTATACCAGCGAAAACTACTGGAAGCTGGAGCGCAAGCGCGGCGGGCAGCGCAGTTGGACTGCGATGGCCTTTCTCAACGAGGTCGAGGAAGGCGGCGAGACCCATTTCACCAACGTCGGGATCAAGATCGAGCCCAAGCCCGGCGTGCTGCTGGTGTGGAACAACGCGACTGAAGATGGTGTGCCCAATGAAGGGACAATGCATGCGGGGACGCCCGTGGTGAAAGGCGCGAAATACGTCATCACCAAGTGGTATCGCACCCGCAAGTGGACTTGACCGCGATCACTTGACCGCGATCAGGCGTTCGCCAGTGCCTCTGCGATCAGCTTGCGGCTGTTTGCGATCCCGTAAAGCGCGATGAAGCTGCCCATGCGCGGGCCCTGCTCGCTGCCCAGCAAGGTCTCGTAGAGCGCCTTGAACCAGTCGCGCAGATTGCCGAAGCCGAATTCCTCGTTCTTGCCAATCTCGTAAACCTGGGTCTGGATATCCTCGGCAGGCGTTTCCGGATCGAGCCCTGCAAGTACATCATCCAGCGCACGCAAGGCTGCTGCTTCGTTCTCGCTCGGCGCGCGCTTCTTGAGCGTTGGAGCGACGAAATCGCGATTGTAGGCCAGCGCCTTGTCCACCAGCACATCCAGCTCTGGATGATGAGCAGGATCGGCATCGTGGATGTAGTTGCCGAGATAGGACCACACCTGCTCATGGCTGGCCCCTGCGCCCAATACGCCGACGAGATTCAGAAGCAGGCCATAGGTAACCGGCAAGCTGTCGCCAGCGCCCGGTGCTTCATCCGCTTCGAAACCGCCATTGGCGCGCAGCAGGTGCCAGGCCGGATTGCCCAGCTGCTTGTCGAGCTCCTGTTCGGGCAGTCGCTGGCGAAATTGCCAGTAATCGTCGACCGCGCGCGGGATCACGCCGACATGCAGCTGCTTTGCGCTCTTGGGATTGGGGAAGATGTAGAAACCCAGGCTCTCTTCGCTGCCATAGGTCAGCCATTCCTCGATCGTCAGGCCGTTGCCCTTCGACTTGGAGATCTTCTCGCCCTTTTCGTCGAGGAAAAGCTCGTAGATCAGCCCTTCGGGCTTGCGGCCACCGAGCACCTTCACGATCCGGCCCGACTGGGTAACACTGTCGGTCAGATCCTTGCCGGACATCTCATAGTCGACGCCCAGTGCATACCAACGCATCGCCCAGTCGACCTTCCACTGCAGCTTGGCCATACCGCCGAGCGCCGACTGCTCGACCTGCGAGCCATCCTCGTCAGTGAAGCGAACCAGCCCGGTATCGGCATCGACAATTTCAACCGGCACCTGCAGCACGCGTCCCGTGGAGGGGCTGATCGGCAGGACCGGCGAATAGGTCTGCCGCCGCTCCTCGCGCAAGGTCGGCAGCATGATGTCGAGAATGTCCTGGTTGTGGCGCAGCACCTGCTTCAGCGCATCGTCGAAGCGTCCTGAATTGTACATGTCGTTCGATGCAACGAATTCATAGTCGAAGCCGAAGCGATCGAGGAACTCACGCAGCATGGTGTTGTTGTGATGCGCGAAGCTTTCATGCCCCTTTTCGAACGGATCGGGAATGCGGCTGAGCGGCTTGCCCAAATGCTTGGCCAGCAGTTCCTGGTTCGGAACATTGTCGGGCACCTTGCGCAGACCGTCCATATCATCGCTGAAGGCGACGAGGCGCGTCTTGCCGTCTTCAGGCTTGGCACCGATCATTGCTTCGAAGGCGCGGCGGACGAGCGTAGTCCGCAGCACTTCCTGAAAAGTGCCGATATGCGGCAGGCCCGATGGGCCATAGCCGGTTTCGAACAGCACGGGCGAGCCGTCCGGCTTCACGCCGTCCGGATAGCGTTTGAGCAGCCGTTGTGCTTCCTGAAAAGGCCAGGCCTTGTTGACGCGTGCAGCTTCGATCAGTTGTTCCATGCTCATGGGCGAAGCCTCTTGCCTAATGCCGCCCATGTTGCAAGCGCGAAGAGCACGGGCGCTTTCGCTGCTGACCCGTGCCCCTTCCCGAGATTCAGTTCAATCGGCCCATTGCATGGTGCCCGATCCTGAGCCGCCCTGTCCGGCCCAGGTCGTGGCACCGTTCTTGCCTTCATAGATCCCGGTCTTGCCGTTGAGCCCGCCGACGCAGCCTTGCATACCATTTTCAACATTGTTGCAGCCGAAAATCATCGAATAGGTTCCCGAAGGCCCGCTTGCATCGCAGGCGAAGTGGAAATCGAACAGCTTTGCATTGGGCGGCTGTGAGACGCCGATGCAGGTCCAGTTCTCATTCACTTGCGTGCCATCGGAGAATGTCACGACCGAGGTGCCCTCCTGATAGCTGCCCTGGTATTGCTCGTTGCCGGTCGTCTTTTCCGGACCCCCGGTGGTCGTATAGGTGCTCGTTGCCGCCACAGCGACACTTGCGTAGCAAAGTGCCGCCGAAGCGATCGAATATGCGATTGCCCTGTTCATATGAGTCTCTCCTCTCTCAAAGCGACCCATCACAAAGCGACCCATGATTGCGCAACGCCAACCCGCCAGACGCAAGACATGCTTCCGGCCGATCACGTCACGCATGCGACTCCGGCTTTTTTGATTGTGAGGGCCTTATCCGCCTCGACGTGTGGCGAGTCAATTTTCGCTCAGGCAGGGCAAGCTTACCGGGCAAAAGCCGCCCATTGTGCTTCCACGCCATGTTTACTTTTCGTTCCCACCCGCGCATTTCTGGTCAGGTGAGTTCCCCGCTCCTCCTCCCCGCGCTCCACGCCAGCCACAGCGGCACATGGCTCAGGCCCGCCAATGGCGCTACCGGCGCAGTGTCAAAGGGCGATGCGATCATGGCGGCGGCGGATACGCCGCTGTTGCTGCTCAACGCGCCGCTAGTCGCCACCCGGTTGGGCTATCCCGACCTTTCGGGGCTCGACCTGCTGGAACTGTTCGCTTTCATCCACCCCGCCCGGTTTTGCGTGCCGACACCGCGCGGGCTGGCCGACGCGCTTGGGCTGGAAGAACCGCAGGGCGACGAGCATGTGCCCGAGTTTCTGCAGGCCGCCGCCGGAAAACTGATCGAGATGTGCCAGAGCGGGGATTGGCCCGAGCGCGAAGGTGCGTGGAGCGCGCTGCAATCGCTGGTGCGGTTGCGCTGGCCCTGGGCGCAGGTGTTGAGCCCGTATGTCGCCAAGCCTGAACGGGCGGAGAAGTGGCTCTTCTCAAAGCTACCCGAATGGGAGGACGCGCCCGAGCGCCCTGCCCCTTCGCAGGTTGCCCTGCCGCAGGACGCTGTGCTTGCCCGGCTGGACCAATTAACCGGCGAAGGTGCCGAGCGACGCGAGGGGCAACGCTCCTACGCCAGCGAAGCCGCGCAGGTCTTTGCGCCAAGGTCGCAGCGCGGAGCGCCGCACCTGCTGCTGGCGCAGGCCGGCACCGGCATCGGCAAGACGCTGGGCTATCTCGCGCCTGCATCGCTTTGGAGCGAGGCGTCGCAAGGCACCGTCTGGGTCTCGACCTACACCAAGAACCTGCAACGCCAGCTGAGGCAGGAAAGCAAACGCGCCTGGCCGGGAACTCGGGCGGACGGTTCATTGCCTGTGGTGGTGCGCAAGGGGCGTGAGAATTATCTCTGCCTGCTCAATCTCGAAGATGCACTGCAAGGTGGCTTCACGGGCCGCCCGGCGATCCTGGCCCAGCTCGTCGCGCGCTGGGCCGCCTATTCGCAAGACGGGGATATGATTGGCGGCGACCTGCCCGGCTGGCTCGGCACGCTATTCCGCAAGCGCGGGATCGCGGCGCTGACCGACCAGCGCGGCGAATGCGTCTATGCCGGCTGCCCGCATTACCGGAAGTGCTTCATCGAACGCGCCGCACGCGCTTCGGCTCAAGCCGATCTGGTGATCGCCAACCATGCGCTGGTGATGATCAACGCCGCGCGCGGAAGGGATCATGCGCAGAGGCCAACGCGGATCATCTTCGACGAAGGCCATCACGTTTTCGAAGCGGCGGATTCGACTTTCGCCGCAGCGCTCACCGGGCAGGAAGCGATTGAACTCAGGCGTTGGATCGTGGGGCCGGAACGCGCCAATCGCGGGCGCCGCCGCGGCCTCGCCGCGCGCCTTGCCGATGTCGCCAGCTATGACGATGATAGCGGCAATGCGGTGGAGGCGGCGATCGAAGCGGCTCATGCCCTGCCCGCCGATGGCTGGCTGCAACGATTGCACGATGGCGAACCTTCCGGACCGATTGAAGCGCTGCTCGCCGCAGTGCGCACCGCCACATATGCGCGCGACGAAAGCGGTCAGGAAGCGGGATATGGCATAGAGACCGAGGCTTCCGGCCTTCCGGGCGAGTTGATCGAAGCGGCGGGCGATGCCCAGCAGGCGCTCGCCGCAATCCGCGTGCCGATGATGAAACTTGGCTCCAGGCTGGAGGCGGTGCTGGCAGATGCACCCGACTGGCTCGACGCCCAGGGCCGCGCGCGGATCGAAGGTGCGCGCCATTCGCTGACCTGGCGGATCGATCTGATCGCCGCATGGGAAGCCTTGCTAAGCCGGCTGTGCGGGCAGGATGGCGACAATCTGGCCGATCCCGAATTCGTCGACTGGCTTGCGGTCGATCGCAGCGATGCGCGCGAGTTCGATATCGGCATTCACCGGCGCTGGCTCGATCCGATGAAGCCCTTCGCCAAGGTGGTGCTGGAGCCTTCGCACGGGGTCATGCTGACCAGTGCCACGCTGACTGACCGCAATCCAGAAGGCGATCCTTGGGATGTGGCCGTCGCGCGTTCGGGCGCGGAATATGTCGAGACTCAGCCCTTGCTGTCCTCGGCCGAAAGCCCGTTCGACTATGCCGCCCGCGCCGAAGTGCTGATCGTTACCGACATCAAGAAGGGCGATCTGCCCGCGCTCGCCGGCGCCTACGCGCGGCTGATCGAGGCGAGCGAAGGTGGCGTACTGGGCCTGTTCACCGCGATCCGCCGCTTGCGCGCGGTGCACGGCCGCATCGCCGACCGGCTCGCCCGCGCCGGGCTGCCGCTCTATGCGCAGCACGTCGATCCAATCGATACCGGCACGCTGGTCGATATCTTCCGCGACGACCCACATGCTTCGCTGCTTGGCACTGACGCGCTGCGCGACGGCGTGGACGTGCCGGGCCATTCGCTGCGCTGCGTGGTGATGGAGCAAGTTCCCTGGCCGCGGCCCGATATCCTGCACAAGGCTCGCCGCGCGGCGAATGGCGGCTCAGCCTATGACGACCGCATCATTCGTGCGCGGCTGGCGCAGGCATTCGGCCGTTTGATCCGTTCAAATGAGGACAGGGGTCACTTCGTCGTCCTCTCGCCCGCCTTCCCCAGCCGGTTGCTTACTGCCTTCCCTGAAGGGACGCCCGTCACGCGGTTGACACTTGATGAGGCTTTACAACGCGTCGCTGCTGGTGTTTCGGATGGAATCGAAACAACGGACGGACTGGGGGGCAGCATGGGCCAGATCGCCGGAGAGGGAACAAGCCTGAAGTGACAATACATTCATGAAGATACGCTTGTGAAGATTCTGGGCCTTCTGCGGCATGCCAAGTCCGATTGGGACGATATGGCCAAGCGCGATTTCGATCGCGGGTTGAACGAGCGTGGGCGCAAGGGTGCCAGGCTGATCGGCGATCATGTACGCGAGCATGGCGTGCAATGGGATATGGTGCTGGCCAGCACCGCCGAACGGGTCAGGCAAACGCTCGCCTCCGCCTTCCCCGACGTGGAACCGGAATGGGACGAGCGGCTCTATCTTGCCAGCTGCGAGACAATCCTCGATTCGGTCATGACGCACGCGGGCGATGCCGAAAGGGTGCTGGTGGCAGGGCACAACCCCGGCTTGCAGGAAGTGCTGTTCGACCTGGTCGATCCGAAGAACGAAAATTCGCTGTTTGACGAGGCGGCAGCCAAATTCCCGACTTCGGCCTTCGCAGTGTTCGAATGCGACATCGATGACTGGTCAGAGCTAGGCAAGGGCTGCGGCAGGCTGGTCCATTTCGCCCGGCCGCGCGATCTCGACCCTGCGCTCGGCCCCCAGACCTGACGCTGCAACCTGGCTCCACCGCCTATCCGAAGACCTTGCGCGGGCCGGGCCCTTCCTCGGCCAGAATGTCGTCCTTGTTGTAAAGCTGGCAATGCGTCAGGCTGAGGCAACCACAGCCGATACAGCCATCAAGCCGGTCACGCATTCTTTCGAGCTGGGTGATCTTGCGATCCAGCTCCCCGCGAATGGAATTGCTTATCTTCTGCCAGTCGTGCGCATTGGGGGTGCGGCCCTGGGGTAGCTTGCGCAGCTCTTCCTCGATCTCGGACAGCGCCATCCCCAGCCTTTGCGCGATCAGGATGAAACTGAGCCGACGGATATCGCTGCGCAGGAAGCGGCGCTGATTGCCGGCGGTGCGGATCGGTTCGACCAGCCCCTTTTCCTCGTAGAACCTGATAGCGGAGACGGAGAGGCCGGTACGCCGGGCCATCTCGCCAATCGATATCAGGTCGCTGCTTTTCAGTCTGGCACTCATCTCGATCGATCTCGCGTTTGGACGTGGTCATCCCGCCTGTAATCTCTGCGCGAAACCATGCAGCATTTTTTGCTTGACCTCAAGTGAACTTGAGGTTGCAAAAGCATGAGCACCCGATTCGTTCAACCGGCCCACCACAATGGATTACGGGCCACAAAATCAGGAGTGCTTTCAATGCCGAAAGGCCAGATCGAACATGCCAACCTCACCGTTTCCGACCCTCAGCGCAGCGCTGAATTGTTCTCCAGGCTGTGCGGCTGGCACGAGCGCTGGCGCGGCCCGGCAATGAATGGCGGCGAGACGATCCATGTCGGCAGCGAGACCAGCTACCTCGCGCTCTACACGGATCACAAGGCGCATGAGCGCTATGTCAAAGGCGTGCCGCTGAACCATGTCGGCTTGTTGGTCGACGACCTCGACGCAGCCGAGAAAATCGTGGTGGATGCCGGATTGGAGCCCTTCGGCCATGATGACTACGATCCGGGCAGGCGGTTCTATTTCTTCGACTGGGACGGCATCGAGTTCGAAGTGGTCAGCTATGCAGGGGACGGACAATGAATGAGCCGATCCTGCGCAGCCCGATGTTTGCCAATCAGAGCAAACGCGATTGCCCGCCGCGCGACCATGCATCACCGGTTCGGTCGATCGCGATATCGCCTTCCCAAGGGTGGCAAAGACTGCTCGCCTCGCTCGGCGTTCCTTCAATCCAACGGCGATAGTCCGACTGCGCCAGAACCACGGGCATGCGGGTGTGGACCTCTGCAGCCGCACCCGCAGCCTCGGTAATCACGATCGAATAGCACGCTCCCCATTCGTCGCTGTCGCGCCAGACCCCGGCGAAGGCGAACAGCTCCCGCCCCGGCAGTGAAAGCCATGTCCGCGTCTTGCCGCCCTTCGGCCCTTCCGCTTCCGCCCATGCGGTTGCCGGGACCAGGCAGCGCCGATGATCGAAACTGTCGCGCCAGAAAAAACTGTCGAGCTTGTCAGACCTGGCATTGTTGACCGGCTTGGGCTTGAGCTTCTGGCCGCTCTTTCCTTTCAGGATGAGCGGGAAGCCCCAATGCATTTGCTGGAGCTTTCCCTGCGCCACCACCGCGCCCGGATAGCCGGGAAAGACCTCAGCCCCGAAATTGGCCCCGCCCAGTGCATCTTCCGCATCAAACCACTTGGCCACTTCACTGCGGCTTTGGGTCATGCGGTAGAGGTTGCACATCAGGCGTTGCCGACTACGAAACAGGCCGCCGCCATCAGCGCCCCTGCCATCCTGTTCGAACGAAACCGATCCAGCGGATTGGTAGGATCATCCGGGTCGAGCGTTGCAACTTGCCAGACGAAATGGAGCGCCACCGGGAGCAACGCCAGCAGCGCCACCAGATCCATCCGGTAAAGCCAGAAGCCCAATGCCCACAGCGCTACGGCACCCCCGTAAAACCCGGCGACACCGCCGCGCACATGGCTGCCCATCCTCAGCGCAGAGGAGCGAATGCCGACCAGTGCGTCGTCTTCGCGGTCCTGCAAGGCATAGATAGTGTCATAGCCGATCACCCAGCAGATCGCGCCCGCATAGATCGCTGCCAGCACTTCCCAATGGTCCCAGCGCAGCTGTGTCCAGGCGACCAGTACGCCCCAGGTGAAGACCAGGCCGAGCCACGCCTGCGGCCACCAGGTGATCCGCTTCATGAAGGGATAGGCAGCAACGAGCAGCAGGCTCGCCAAGGCCACGATCTGGGCCTGCAATCGCAATTGCAGCAACACGACAAGCCCAATCGCGCATAGCGAGAACAGCCAGGCCCATGCGAGCTTGCGGCTCACCCTTCCGCTGGCAACGGGCCGCACGGCTGTGCGTTCGACCTTTCGGTCAAGATCAGCATCGACAATATCATTATAGACGCAACCCGCACCGCGCATCGCAATGGCGCCGAGCAGCAGCCATGCAACAAGCGCCAGTTGCACGCCCTCACCTGCCAGCCATACGCCCCAGGCGCAGGGCCAGAACAGCAGCCACCAGCCGATCGGCCGGTCGAAACGGGCAAGCTGCGCAAGATCGCGCGGCAATTGCGGCAAGCGCGCAACCAGCCCGCGGTGCTGCGTATCGGGGACAATGTGTTCGGTCATGGCTTGCTCCCTAACGCGGGCCATGCCACCTGCCTACCCATGCCTGCCACACCAGCCTGGCCACCCAAGAGCGCACCGCGCCTGTTCGTCGAGCAAGAGCTGGCGGGCGAGGCCAATATTTCCGTCGACGGCAATCAGGCGCATTACCTGTCGCGCGTCATGCGGGTTTCGCACGGCGATGCGGTGGTCCTGTGCGACAATGTGACCGGCGAATGGGCTGCGCGCGTCACCGATGCAGGCAAGCGGAATGTATCGCTCGAAATCGTCGAGCAGCTCCGCCCGCGAGAGGAGGTGCCTGACTTCTGGCTTTGCGCGGCGCTGCTCAAGAAGGACCGCTTCGATCTGGTGCTGGAAAAGGCAACCGAGCTGGGCGTGGCGCGAATCCAGCCAGTCATCACGCGCCGCTGTGTCGCGGACAAGCTCAACCTTGACCGCGCGCGCCAGATCGTGACCGAAGCGGCAGAGCAATGCGCACGCACTGCCCTGCCCGAAATTGCGGAGCCGATGAAGCTCGACGCGCTGCTGAAGCATTGGCCCGAGGGGCGCGCACTTTTCTTTGCGGACGAGGAAGGTGGCGAGCCTGCAGCTGCTTGCTTTACTGGCAATCCACCTCCCGCCGCCTTGCTGATCGGGCCGGAAGGCGGCTTCGATCAGGCCGAACGCGAATCGATCCGCAAACAGGAGTTCTCGCACGCGGTCACTCTCGGCCCGCGTATCCTGCGCGGAGAAACCGCCGCCATCGCAGGAATATCCGTCTGGATGTCTGCAATTGGCGATTGGAACAGCAAAGAATAATTTGCTGGCACCACGGCATTCCGTTTTCTAAAGCAACCCAATGAGCACGCGGGAGGAATCCGGGGCCGAGGACCCGATCATCGAGAGCCGCGACCAATTGGTCGCGCCGATGCAAGCCGGCGAAAAGCCGCGCGAAAAATGGCGAATCGGAACCGAGCACGAAAAGTTCGTCTACAAGGACTACGACAAGCACGCCCCGTCCTATGACGAGCCTTGCGGCATCCGCGACATGCTGCTCGCCCTGCGCGAGTTCGGCTGGAAGCCGGTGGAAGAAAGCGGCAACGTCATAGCCATGAGCGGCAAGGACGGCACGGTCAGTCTCGAGCCGGCAGGGCAGCTCGAGCTGTCTGGCGCGCCGCTAGAAGACCTGCACCAGACTTGCGCCGAAACGGGCCGTCACCTCACGCAGGTCAAGGCGATAGGCGAGAAATGCGACGTCAAGTTCCTGGGGCTCGGCATGTGGCCGGACAAGACCCGCGAAGAGCTGCCTGTCATGCCCAAGGGCCGCTACGAAATCATGATGCGGCACATGCCCAAGGTTGGCAGTCTCGGCCTCGACATGATGCTGCGGACCTGCACCATCCAGGTCAATCTGGACTACGAGTCCGAAGCCTGCATGGTGAAGAAGTTCCGTGTGGGGCTGGCGCTGCAGCCGCTCGCCACCGCGCTGTTCGCCAATTCGCCTTTCACCGAAGGCAAGCCCAACGGATTTCTTTCGTACCGCAGCCATATCTGGTCGGACACCGATCCGCACCGTACCGGAATGCTTCCCTTCGTGTTCGAAGATGGTTTCGGCTACGAGCGCTATGTCGACTACATGCTCGACGTGCCGATGTATTTCGTCTTCCGTGACGGGAAGTATATCGACGCCGCGGGCCAGAGTTTCCGGGATTTCCTTAAGGGCGAACTGCCTGCATTGCCGGGCGAGAAGCCGCGCGAAGGCGACTGGTGGGATCATCTCTCGACCGCTTTTCCCGAAGTGCGGCTTAAGAGCTTCCTCGAAATGCGCGGAGCCGATGGCGGCCCGTGGAGCCGGATTTGCGCCCTGCCCGCCTTCTGGGTTGGTCTGCTTTATGACGGCACGGCGCTCGATGCGGCGTGGGATCTGGTCAAGGACTGGTCGATGGAAGAGCGCGAGGCGCTACGCGATGCAGTACCCAGGCTGGCACTGGATGCCGACCTGCCCGGCGGCGGCAAGCTGCGTGACCTGGCGCGCGAAGTGCTGGCCATTTCGAGGGCCGGGCTAAACGCACGCGCGCGGCTCAATTCATCGGGCGACAACGAGACTGGCTTCCTCAAACCGCTCGACGAGATCGTCGAGAGCGGAAAAGTCCCGGCACAGCGACTGCTCGATCTCTATCATGGCGAATGGAACGGCGATATTGGTCGAGTCTACGAACACAGTTTTTGATAGCGGGGGAGAGACCAAATGATCGTGATCGCAGGAACGGTTCGCATACCGACAGGTGCGCTGGAAAAGGTACGTACAGCGATGGAGCCCCTGCTCAACGCCACACGCGCGGAGGATGGCTGTATCCGCTATGCCTTTGCGCAGGACGTGCTCGATCCCGATCTGATTCATGTCGCCGAGGCATGGCGCGATCGCGAGGCGCTCAAGGCGCATTTCGAGTCCCCGCATATGGCCGAATGGCGCACTGCCATCGGAGAGATCGGGGCTTTCGATCGCGACCTCAGGATGTTCGAGACCGACGAAGGCGAACCGATCTAGGGTTTGGACCCTGGCGCGCCGTTACTCGGCCGGCTGCACCAATATCTTTCGCGGACGTACACGTCGCTTCAGGCGGGCAAGCGGCGCTGTAATCAGCCCGTTCTGCTCCATCCAGGCGTGATATTCGGCGTATTTGGGATCTTCCGAGAGCAGATGTGCTTCCTCGGTCTTCGCGCGCCAGAAATAGATCCCGTTCACGCAGAGCAGGAAGAAGCAGTTGCGGATTGCATCCGCCAAGGAACCGTTCGTCACAAGAAACGGCATGACGGAGCACCACCAGAACAGGTTTTTGGAAAGATAGGCCGGGTGCCGCGTAAAGCGATAGGGCCCGTTGGTCAGCACGCCGCGATAGGTCAGGTTGGAAAAACGGATTCCGAAAGCGACCGTTGCCCAGGCATAACATGCGGTGAGGAAGACCAGCCAACCGGCCCAGATCCATAGCAGCGCCTGACTATCGCCGATCCAGTGGGACCAGTTTGAAACATTGTGCTCATAACTCAGCACATCGCCATTTCCGATGATTCCCCAGACGAAGGGCGGATAGCAGACCAGCGCCGCCAGCCAGCCGGCAAGGAACGGATTGCCGCTGCGGATATGCGCATCGAGCGGGCGCAGCGTGACGAGATAGCCGACCGTTCCGATCTGCACGTCGATCAGGAACAGCAGAGTAATCAGCAGCCCGCCGATCCCGACCGGATTGGCGACCATCTGGCTCAAATCCGCTTCAACCACGGTCTGGAATCCGGGTGGCAGGATCGAGATCATGAAAGCGCCGAAGAACCCCTTGATGATCCAGGCGCGCCAGTGCTTCTTCACTTCCTCAGCGTCCCACGCCTCTCGCCCGATCAGCATGGCACCGAAATGCCAGGCGTGGTCACGCGGTTCGACCATGTATCGATCGAGCCAGATGACATAGGGCACGGATAGCAGGAACAGCGGTATCGCCGCGGTACGCAGCACCTCCATCGCAAACACGTAATTGCCGGCCCAGTACCAGCGGCACAGGCAATAGAGCGCCGCGATAACGGCCCAGGTGGCCCACAATCCGCCAATCTTCACCACCGAGATGTCGATGATGGACGAAACGGGCCGCCTCAGGTTCCAGTCCAGCCCCGTCGACGGGCGCAAATGCACGCGGTCGACCAATAATGACCAGACCGCCATCGGCCCTGCGGTAAAGAGCATGGCCGCCAACGCCGCATGCGGGCCGGACAGCACCTCATGCCGTCCAGGCAATCCGAGAAAATCGGAGATCGCCGGATAGGTGCGGCAAAGCAGGATCCAGGCGAACAGGCCCAGCAGCCCCGCCAGGCCTACACCTGACGAAACATCGCTCCTGGGCAAATTGCCGTCACTCTTCGCGTGCCTGTCCATCCAGCGCGCGGCATAGACGGAAAGGGTTAATGCGAAGGTAAACCTTGCCACACGAATTTGACGCGCGGCACAAATTTTCCGAACGAGTAGCGAGACTTAGCGGTAAGCGCGAATACGCCCGCTATCGTCCAGAATATACAACATGTTGTCTGCCACGATCGGCGGCAGGCTGATTGGCTGGTCAAGGTCGAGATATTGCTGGGCCGAACCCTCGTCCACGCTGACGCGGTAGAGCAAACCGCGCGAACTCGCGACCCATAGCTGGTTGCCTGCAAGGACAGGTCCGGTCCAGAAGATCGGCCCCTTCTTGTCCTTCTCGTCCTTGTAACGCTGGAGCTGCGTGATCCAGCGCACGCGTCCACTCGAGCGCGCGATGGCCAGCAGACGCGCATCATCGGTCAGCGTGAAGATCCACTCGCCCGCGATCGTCGGGGTAGAGATGCCTGCAAGGTTAAGTTCCCAGATGCGCTGCCCCGTAACCAGCTCATAAGCTGCCATGCGGCCGCCCTGCCCCAGAGCATAAACCCGGCCCGAATCGATAATCGGATCGGCGTCGATATCGGTCAGCGAACCGACCTCGGTGGAGATCGAGGTGCGAGCCAAGGCGTCAGCCCACAGCACGCGGCCATTCTCATAACGGTAAGCGGAGAGCTCGCCGCTCGAATAGCCTGCGATCACCGTGCCCTGCCCTGCTGCCGGTGCAGCAACGCCGAACACACCCGCCTGCGTCGCGGAACCGGACTCTTGCCAGACGAGCGAACCATCGCTCGCCTCAAGCGCAAAGATCTGGTTGTCCTGCGTCATGACATAGACCTGCCCGAAAGCGACGGTAGGCGACCCGCGCAGCGGCCCGGCTGGCTGAACCTTCCAGATCAGGCTGCCGTTTTCGGCATCGAGCGCAACCACATCGCCCACCCCATTGGTCGCGAACACACGGCCATCGGCAATGCTGGCTCCGCCGCCAAATGCCGAGTTCGCGGGACGTCCTCCAAGATCCATCTTGTGGGTCCACAACTGCGCACCGGTTTTGGCGTCGAATGCATGGATCACGCCATTGGTATCGACCACCACCAGCTTGCCGCCGCTTACGACAGGCGCGGCAGCCAGCCGCCTACGATCGCTCGAACCGGGGATATTGGCGCTCCAGACCTGCGCAGGGCTCTCGGACAGAGCGAGATGACCTGAAGCCTTGCTGGCCGATCCGCCGCCCTGGGCCCATTCGCTGTTCACCTGCGCGGGAGGGAGTACAACCGACACACCCGCCATCGTGGGATCGACAGTCGTCCCGCTTTCGATGCGCGAAAGAACGGGAATCCGATCTCCGACCGTGGGCGTGGACTTCTTGTCCCCACCTCCGAACAACCCGCCGCTACAGCCGGTAAGCGCCATCGCCAGAGCCGCCGCGGCGAACAGGGTGCGAGAAGAAGAGCGTGTCATCATCTATCTTGATCCAGTCAGATTATTCTGCATTTGCGGAGGCAGTATCGGCCTCGCCCTGAGTGTCGACGCCCTGCTCTTCGAGCAATTCCTCGACATCCTCGATCGCGTCGACGCCAAGCAGGCCCGCCATCTGGCGCGTGCGCGCCCGGAGCGATTCCGGTACGTCTTCAGACTTCGCGATTTCACCGAACAGCGTCCCCGCCTGCTTGCGGTCGCCCTGCTCCAGATAGGCCATCGCTACCATCTCTCCCGCGCTGCCGAACCAGGGCTTGCCCGGAACCGCAAGCGGTTTGAGTTTCGCGATAATCTCTTCCGGCTTGCGCTGGTCGAATGTCGCAGCAATCTCGCGAATGGTCGCAAGATCGCGCAGGGCAGGTGGCGCCGTTTCACTGGCCGCGACTTGCGCATAGAGGCTGGCGGCGTCTTCCACCTTGTCCTGCTGCATTGCGATGCTCGCCTGCAGCATCAGCGCCGCTGCGGCCACGCCGCTGTCGCTCGATGAAGCGAGTGCAGCTGCCTGGCTTCCCGCGCTATCGAGATTGCCGGCCCCCAGTTGATCGAGCGCGGCCACAAGATTTTCGGAGTCCTTCTCCATCGCCGCTTCTTCGCGCGACTGCCAATAGAGATATGCGCCAAACGCCATAAGGCCTGCCACAAGCAGGCCAAGCAACGGCCGGCCATAGGTCTTGGCGAACCGGGCATACTCGTCCTGGCGCACGGCATCATCGATCTCTCGCATCAGGACTTCGTCCTGCGCTGCCTGCTTTTCTTCCTGGGTCTTCTCGCTCGAAGGTCTCAACGCCACAATGGGGCTCTTTCCTCAGCTGATACGGGTTTGGGCGCCGCTTTTAGGGACGGTGTGCGCCAACCGCAATGGCGCAAAAACCCTGTCCCCCAAAGCTTGAACCGAAGGTGAAGGCGAAATGTGCATCTGACGCTCAGATTTCCCGCCCCATCGCGCTGGCATAAAGCCTGCGATAACTATCAATCATGCGCTTCTCGTCGAATTGCGCGCGTGCCCTTGCGCGGTTCGCATCGCCCACCGCAATGCGCAGTTCCGCATCATGTGCGAGCACCTGAAGCGCTTCGGCCAGCGCTGACTCATTATTCGGCGCAACGACAAATGGTGCGTTCTCTTCGGCAACCATAGCGGCAATGTCGCCTACGGCAGGCGCCGCGACAGGCAGACCCGCCGCCATCGCTTCCACCACTGAGATCGGGAATTGTTCGCTCTGCGAACTGAGGGCAAATATGTCGAACAGTCCCACGATGCGTGCCGGATCATCGACCTGTCCCGGCAAGTGGACCCGGTGGCTGATCTCCAACCGCTCGGCCTCTTTGCGGATCGCGTCTTTCTCCGGCCCCTGCCCGGCAATAACCAGATGCCAATCTTCGGGAAGAGTTGAGACGGCGCGCACCAGCGCATCCAGCCGTTTGACCCGGCGAAGACCCGCGAGCGTTCCGATCCAGAACTCGCCCTCGCGTTTCACGATCCCGCGTAGTCCGTCAGGCTGGGGTGGCCTGGCAAAGGCAGCGGTATCGATTCCATTGGGAATGCGCTTCACCCGCCCGATCGGCTGCTGCCAATCGACCAGAGCGATGCCCTCAAGCTGCTCTGACGGCACGACCAGACCCGCGGCCTTGCCCAACCCGATCCGTCGATACCAGTTACGCCCGAGCTTGCGTTTGCCCGCTTCATCCTCGTTGAAGCCATCTTCATGATGGATCAGTGGAGGCAGGCCGAGCGCATCGGAGAACAGCGTGTGCGCCATTACCGCGTCCATCGCCCCCCAATTATAGGTCAGCACCAGATCATAGGACTTCATCGCACGCGCCAACCGCAGCAACCGCCCCGGCGTGGGGCTACCCTGGAGCCTGGGGAAGTCGCCGGGGTAATCGACCTGGACGGCGCGAGAAATGCGGCTCGCTGCGCTCATTTCGCCGGGAACGCCCGACACGATCGAATGGCTGAGATTGCGGCCGAACGCATTGATGAGCTGGACGCAGCGCAGCTCCTTGCCGCCGGCGGAGAAGCTCGAATGGCAGTGGAGTACGCGCGGCACCCCCGCACCGGGATTGCTCATGGGACGCGCGCCAGCAACTCGTCAATCGCGGTCAGGGCCTCCGGCTCGTCGAGCATCGGCGCATGGCCGACATCGGCCACAGTCACGGCCTTCATGTCAGAGTGGCGTGAAGTCATCTTGTCCACCGCCCCCTGCGATATCAGGTCTGAAAGCGCACCGCGCAGCAACAGGAGCGGCACCTCCTTCAGAGCATCGAAAGCGGGCCAAAGGTCGGGCGGAACCGCGTTGTCGACTTCCTTGAAAGGCTCAGCAATCGCCATGTCGTAATCAAAGCTGATGCGCCCGTTCTGCCCGACGACGAGTGTACGCTTGGCCATCTCCAGCCATTGATCGAGCGTGTATTTCGGGAAAGCATGGCCATGCACTTCCTCCAGTGCGCGCGCGGCATGCATCCAGGTCGGGAAACTGCCCCCGTGCCCGACATAGCCAGCGATCCGCTCGATTCCGCTGGTCTCTACCTGCGGCCCGATATCGTTGAGTACCGCCCCGGCGAGTTTGCCCGGAAGCTTCGCCGCCAGCAGCATCGTCATCAAACCGCCCAGAGAGGTTCCTATCGCGACGAAGCGATCGATCTCTTGCTCGGCCAGAAGGGCCTCCACATCGGCGACATAGACAAAGGGATTATACGTCGCGCTGTCGCTGGCATAGTCGCTCATCCCGCGGCCGCGCATTTCAGGCACGATCACGCGGCGATGGCGTGAAATATGTTCCGCCAACTCTGCGAAGTCGCGCGAATTGCGGGTCAGCCCGTGCATACAGAGCACTGGCGCGAGCGAAGCCCCTTCTGGACCTGGATAATCGCGATAGTGGAGCTTCAAACCGTCGGAGCTGGTCCAGTACCGGTCGCTATAGGGTTGATCCATGTAGTGCGGGGCTTTCGAAATTGAGTTCCGGTTCCTTTGCACCATAAGGGCAAGCTTGCGCTAGCCTCAAGGCGTCCCCACTATCGCGGGATGCAATCCGATCCGCAAGCCGCGCAATACCGCCCAGACCCTGCAATCATGGAATTGGCGGAGTGGCTGGGCGATCCGGTCGAGCCAGCTCCATTCCCGCAAGCCACCTTGCGCTTCCGCAACCACCGCTGGGCGAGCGCGATCGGCCTTGATGCGCTGGATGACGAACAATGGATCGCGCATTTCGCGCGCTTCGAGCCGCTGCCGGACAATGTGCCGCATCCGCTTGCGCTCAAATATCACGGCCACCAGTTCCGCGTGTACAATCCCGAAATCGGCGATGGGCGCGGATTCCTGTTCGCGCAGATGCGCGACGCGCAAGGCCGCCTGCTCGATCTGGGCACCAAGGGATCGGGCACGACGCCTTACAGCCGCACCGCCGATGGCCGGTTAACGCTGAAAGGCGGGGTGCGCGAAGTGCTCGCCACCGAAATGCTGGAGGCACTCGGCGTCAACACCTCCAAGACCTTCTCGCTCGTGGAGACGGGCGAAGACCTGTTCCGTAGCGACGAGCCCTCCCCCGCCCGCTCGGCCGTGATGGTGCGGCTGAGCCATGGCCACATCCGCATCGGCACCTTCCAACGCCTGCTTGCGCTGCAAGAGCGCGATCACATGGAGGCGCTGGTCAATTATTGCCTGGGGCAATTTCCCGGCCCTATGCCGCCTGCTGATGCTCCCGGGCGTGACGAACCCGCCGTCATCCTGCTGCATCAGGTGGTCGAGCGGTTGGCGGATCTCGCTGCAAGCTGGATGGTGGCGGGCTTCGTCCATGGGGTGCTCAACACCGACAATATGAACATATCGGGCGAGAGCTTCGACTATGGGCCGTGGCGCTGGCTTCCGGCGTGGGATCCAGGCTTTACTGCTGCCTATTTCGACCAGTCCGGTCTCTATGCCTTCGGACGCCAGCCCGAGGCGCTGCATTGGAATTGCGGGCAACTGGCGGTGGCGCTGCGCCTGCTGGCTGAAACCGAACCGTTGCTGGCAGCGATGAATCGCTTCGGTGAGCTCTACATGGCAGCCATTTCTCGCCGCTGGTGCTGGCGGCTGGGGGTCCAATCGCGCGGGCCGGAGGCGGACACGCAACTGGTCGGCACCTGCGAAAGGATCATGCGCGAGAAGGGGCAGCAGCCCGATGCGTTCTTCTTCGCGCATCGCGGGGGTCGCGCTGCATCAGGCGAATTGAGCGATGTCTTGGCGAACCATTGCCCGGTCGAGGACACGCATCCCTATTGGCAGGATGACACACCACAATCGATGCTGATCGATGAAATGGAAACGCTCTGGTCGGCAATCGACGAACGCGACGACTGGCAGCCGCTTTACAACACAATCGCCGCCATCCGCCGGATGGGCGAGGCGCACGGAACACCCCCAACGCCCGCAGGGCTTGTTTTCTGAGCATTGTTAACCGCTTGGTTGTCGCTTGCGAGCGCCAAACCTTTCCAAACCGGATCAAGAAGCCTAACGGGGCATTCAGCACATTTGGAATACCGAAGTGAACGTCAAGGAATTTATCTCCACGGAGCCCGCAACGGGGGTCGCATTCTGGCACGCAAACGTCAGCGACATCGGTGAGTGCATTCACCGATCGCGCCGCGCATGGCCGGAATGGGCCGCACAACCGCTCGCCAACCGTATGGAACTGGTCCGGCGTTTTGCCAATGAAGTGCGCGCAGTGGGTGACGAGTTCGCCAATCTGATCGCGCGCGAGACCGGCAAGCCGCTGTGGGAAGCGCGCACCGAAGTCGATGCGGTGGTCAACAAGGTGGAGATTTCCGTCCGCGCCTATGCCGAACGGACGGGCAAGAAGAAGCTCGACAGTGCGCTGCAGGGCTCAGCCGCCCTGCGCCACAAACCACATGGCGTGATGGTCGTGCTCGGCCCCTATAATTTCCCGGCGCACCTGCCTAACGGCCACATCGTGCCAGCCCTGATCGCGGGCAACACGATCCTGTTCAAGCCGAGCGAAAAGACGCCGGCGACCGGCGAGCTGCTGGTCAAATGCTTCCACAAGGCCGGCATTCCCGAAGACGTCATCCAGTTGGTGATCGGCGATGTCGAGGAAGGCAAGAAGCTGATCTCCAACGCCAATATCGATGGCGTCCTGTTCACCGGCTCGCTCCAGGGCGGGATTGCGATCAACAAGACCCTGGCCGGCAATCCGGCCAAGATCGTGGCGCTGGAAATGGGCGGAAACAATCCGATCGTGGTGATCGATACGCCCAAACTGGCCGAAGCCGCAGTTCTGATCGTCCAGTCGGCCTTCACCACGGCGGGGCAGCGCTGCACCGCCGCGCGGCGGCTGGTGGTGCTCGAGCATCTCTATCCGCAATTGATGGACGAAGTCCTGAAGCTGGCCGAGAAGCTGATCGTCGGCGAACCCTTTGCCGATCCCGCACCTTTCATGGGGCCGGTGATCGACAATGAAATTGCGACACGGCTGCAGGAAAGCTTCGTCCATCTGCTTACGCATGGCGGCAAGGTGCTGATGCATATGCGCCGGCCAGACAACGCCAGGCCGTTCCTGACGCCGGGGATCATTGACGTCACCAATATGCAGGAGCGCCCGGATGTCGAATTGTTCGGGCCGATCCTGCAGGTGATCCGCGTGCCCGATTTCGACGCCGCCATTGCAGAGGCGAACAATACCCGTTTCGGCCTCTCGGCTTCGCTGATCGGCGGCAGCCCGCAGGACTACAACCGCTTCTGGGCCAATGTCCGCGCAGGTATCATCAACTGGAACCGACCGACGAATGGCGCGTCATCCTCAGCGCCTTTCGGTGGTGTCGGACTATCCGGCAATCATCGTCCGGCCGCCTATTACGCCGCCGACTATTGCGCCTATCCGGTCGCCAGCACGGAGATGGACCAGCCGCGCGCCAGCATCGGCGTGGGCCTCAAGGAAGGTTGAGGGGCTGGAGCGGCGCAAACGACCGCCCCAATCGCCTCTACTCAAAGGTTTCCGTCAGTTGCTCGCCCCCCGAGCTTGCCAGCTCGCCATGAATTACTGACACAAGTGCGGCGCTCACCACCGCTACCGCAATACCGAAAACAACCAGCGTCAAGATTACAAACGATATCAAACCAGGTGACGATGCCCCCTCCCCGCTCGCGAGATCCGAGGTAAGTGAATAGATGACCCCAAATGGAATGGCCAAGAGAAGGATCGCGAGTACGGCAAAGATCAGCATCGAAAGGAATATCCCGAGGACCTTCCCGCTCGTAAGCACCCAAGAACGAGTGATTGCCGTAATGGGATTGCGTACGCCTTCAACGCCTATGATCGGCGGCAAAACCGAAAGCCGGCACGCCAAATAGATCAACAAGGGAATTCCGACGATCAGGCCTATCGCCGCTACCGCGCTCCCAAGTAGTGACAACACACCTACTATTGCTCCGAAAAGAAGCGCACCCAAAAAATATGCGATTAGAAGCAGGACGACCACTCCTAGAAAAGGCAATGCTCCCCTAAATCCTACACTCATTGCTTGGCCAAAATCGGGCGCTAGCAAGGGAGATGCTTGCCTGCTCATCGATACAGCCTGCGCGGCATAGATAGCGAGATAGCCTAGATAGAAGATCGCCAGGAACAGGAACATTCCTGTCCCAAGTCCTGCGAAGGGAGACTCTTGTCCAAGTCCACCCGCCAAGTTGATTGACGAACCGAGGACACCAAAGGCGATCAACACAAACAAGACCTGAATCACAAAGAATACGAACCAAAGCCCTGCCAAGGAGCCGAACCGGCTGCGTGAAATGCCCAATGTCTTCGAAATGACCTGCGAAACGTCGATGCTCATAAAACCCACTCCCCCTCGATACTTGGATCTCATCATAGCATTGCGCCTAACGCAATGAAAAAGGGGCCGGTTTTCACCGACCCCCCTCGAAACTCCAGCGCTCAGTTCGATCAGAACTTGAACCGGACGACACCGCCGTAGGTGCGCGGAACGCTCGGATAGCCCGAGATCGTACCTGCCTGCGCCACGCCATCGAAGATCGTCAGGATGTATTTGTCGTTGAACAAATTGCGTCCCCACACACCAATCTCCAGACCGTTGTTGAGCGCCAGGGTCATCGAGCCGTTCACAAGGTTTACCTCGCGGCTGAATATCTGCGTATTGCCCAGTGACGCGTTGAACGTCGGCAGACCATTGTTGATCGGCGTGTTGCTTTCATGGCTATAGTCGACGCGCGTGATCAGGCGATTGCCGCTCGCGCCGAACTCATGCGTGTAGGTGGCCGAAGTGGACAGCGCCCATTCCGGGATGCCACCCGGGCGCTGGCCGCTAAGATCGCCGACGGGAGAGCCGGTGAAGCTGTCATAGACCGCATCGAGATAGGTCGCCGCAAAGGTGAACACCAGCGGATCGATCGGGCTGATCGTGGTGTCAAACTCGAAGCCCTTGGTCGATTGCTTGCCCGCATTGGCCAATTGGAAACCGGTGCCGGTGAAGGTGAAGCTCTGGAACCCCTTCAGCGTCTGGTCGAACAGCGCCAGATTGAACCCGACGCCAGGGAACTGCGCCTTCAGGCCCACTTCCCAGACTTTCGCTTCTTCGGGACCTGCAAATCGCGAACCGGTCGAAAGGTTCGGGACAGCCAGGCCCGCATCGCGGATTGGCGAAGACGGAGCCAGGATCGTCGATCCGAACGGCCCCGGAATGTAATCGCCAAAGGCCGGGCGGGAATCGCGCGAAAGGTTGATCGAGCTCGCCTTGAAGCCGGTTGCGTAGCTGACATAGACGTTCACACGGTCCGAAACGTCATAGGCTGCACGCAGCGTATAGGACCAGTCGTCGTCGCGAGTACGCCCATCTTCGACCGCATTCGGCAGGTTGAGGAACGGCGGCTGGAACTGGAACGGTTGCAGGCCCAGCAGAGGATTGCTCGCCGGATCGGTCGCCAGCCCGGCGATCTGCGCAAAGACAGCCGGATTGGACTGAGCGAAGGCCGCGATCACCGCCGGATCGGCCGAACCGATCGCTCCCGCAATGAAGGCGTCGACCATGTTGATATTGGCCAGCGGATCGAACGACGTCTGACTGAGAGCAAAATCCTTCTTGTCGTCAGTGTAGTTGAAACCCGCAGTCAGCACGAGACCTTCGACGGGTTCGAAATCCACCGTTCCGAAGATGGACCACGATTTGTTGTCCATCGAAAAATCTTCGGAAGTAAGCAGCCCGGGCGAGAAGATGCTGTTCTGCGGTAGGCCGAGTGCCCCTTCAACGAAGGAGAACGTACCCAACTGGGGCGGGAAAGTGCCGCCCGCGGCACTCGCCAGAAGATCGAAGAACGGCCGCGCGACAGTGCCAGTGGTCAACTGGCTGGCCTGGTCGATACTCTCGTCAAAGTAGAAACCGCCCAGCAGGAAGTTCACCGGTCCATCGAAATCGGATGCGACCCGCAGTTCCTGGGTCAAACTCTTCACATTCTGCCGGCGGAACTCGCTAACGATATCCGCGCTGGTGAAGTCGACATCCTGGTTGAAGAAGTTCTTCAGCTTGCGATAGGCCGAAATCGAAGTGACCGTAAGCGGCCCGGTGTTCCAGTCGACCTGGATGGAACCGCCGTAATTGTCGATCTTGTTGATCGGCTCCTGGTTCAGATAGGTGTCGTAGCTGAACAGATTGTTCGCATCGATTGCACCACCTACAAACGGCAGGATCGCGGCAGTCGGCCCGGCCAGAACATTGCCCACGGTGCAGCAGACTTCATCAATGCGCGAATAATCGGCAATCGCACGAATCTTGAGGTCAGGCGTCGGTTCGAACAGCAACTGCCCGCGTGCGGACCAGCGATTGCGGTCGCTCAGATCCTTGTCGAGATTGACGATGCGCGCATAGCCGTCACGCTTGTTGTAGCTCCCGTCGAGCGCAAATGCGACGTTTTCACCGATCGGGCCGGTGACATCGCCTTTCACAACGATCGAGTTGTAATTGCCGTAACTCGCTTCGACCTTGCCGCCGAAGGTGAACTGCGGTTCGCGCGTGATGACCGAGATCACGCCGGCAGATGCGTTCTTGCCGAACAGAGTCGACTGCGGGCCGCGCAGAACCTCGATGCGTTGCACATTGGCAAGGTCGCCCAGCGAACCGGCAGAGCGCGAACGGAATACGCCGTCGATGAAGACGCCGACCGAAGGCTCGATGCCGAAATTGTTGTCGCCATTGCCGAAGCCGCGAATGATGAAGGTGGTGTTGGAGGAACTCTGCAACTGGCTGACGCGCAGCGATGGCGTAACCGACTGGAGATCGATCAGGTCGCGGATCTGGGCCCGTTCGAGCGTTTCGCCCGAAGTCACGGAGACCGAGATGGGGGTTTCCTGCAACGTCTGCTCGCGCTTGGTCGCGGTCACCACGATGACATTGTCATTGAAAGTGGGTGTCGCATCGTCCGCCGCAGCGTCACCATCCGGATCGGATTGAGCCAGAGCGGCCGCCGGCAATGACAGGGCGATCGTCGCTGCCCCGGCGAGCAAGCCAAGACGGATTGATTCAGCGGCAGCTGTTTGTTTCAAAAGCATGAAATATCCTCTCCATTTCATTCCCGGTATCGGCACGCACCCCCAATTGCGCGTTCTGCCGATACAATGACAGACAATTACGCGAGCGGTCGAATAGGCACAAGTTGCAAAGAAAACATGTACCTGCCCATTTTAACTGTGTTGCGGGTTTGACACAGTTGCCGCTACGTCATCCGTGGCCTTCTGCACTGCAGCCACTTGCCGCCGGGGCGCTCCCCTGCTAACCGCGCGCCCATTGTGCGGCGCAACAAGCGCCCCTCCCCTATCTGCAAGGTCCGAAATGTCCTCCTCACTGCGCAACGTGGCGATCATCGCCCACGTCGATCATGGCAAAACCACGCTGGTCGATCAGCTTTTCCGCCAGTCCGGCACTTTCCGTGAAAACCAGCGCGTGGAAGAACGCGCGATGGATTCGGGCGATCTCGAGAAGGAACGCGGAATCACCATTCTCGCGAAGTGCACCAGCGTCGAGTGGAACGGCAATCGCATCAACATCGTCGATACGCCCGGCCACGCCGATTTCGGCGCCGAGGTGGAACGCATCCTGAGCATGGTCGATGGCGTGATCCTGCTTGTCGACAGCGCGGAAGGCGCGATGCCGCAGACCAAATTCGTCACCGGGAAGGCGCTGGCGCTGGGCCTGAAGCCCATCGTCGTCGTCAACAAGATCGACCGTCCCGATGGCCGCCCGCAGGAAGTGCTGGACGAAGTGTTCGACCTTTTCGTCAGCCTCGACGCGAATGACGAACAGCTCGATTTCCCCACGCTCTACGCTTCCGGGCGCGACGGCTATGCCAGCGAAGACCAGGATGCACGCGAAGGCACGCTGGACCCGCTGTTCCAGCGCATCGTGGACCATGTTCCGGAGCCGGGCCTCGACGCCTCGGGCCCCTTCTCCTTCCTCGCGACGCTGCTCGACCGTGACAATTTCATGGGCCGTGTGCTGACCGGCCGGGTGCAATCGGGCACCGTCAAGCTCAACGATCCGATCCATGCGCTCGATGCCGATGGAAATGTGATCGAGACGGGTCGCGCGACCAAGCTGATGAGCTTCCGCGGGCTGGAACGCGTGCCGGTGGAAAGCGCGCAGGCAGGCGACATCATCGCGCTGGCGGGCCTCGAGAAGGCGACCGTCGCCAACACCATCGCCGATCCCGCCGTGAGCGAGCCGATCGCTGCCCAGCCGATCGATCCGCCGACGCTGGCCATGCGCTTCTCCGTCAATGATTCGCCGCTCGCCGGGCGCGAAGGCGACAAGGTGACGAGCCGCATGATCCGCGACCGCTTGCTGCGCGAAGCGGAAACCAATGTCGCCATCCGCGTGACCGAAGCCGACGACAAGGACAGCTTCGAGGTTGCCGGACGCGGCGAACTCCAACTCGGCGTGTTGATCGAGACGATGCGCCGCGAAGGCTTCGAACTGGGCATCAGCCGCCCCAAGGTTCTGTTCCGCGAAGAGGACGGACAGCGCATGGAGCCCTATGAAACCGTCGTGATCGACGTGGACGAAGAGCACTCCGGCACGGTCGTCGAGAAGATGCAGCGCCGCAAGGCAGAGCTTGCCGAAATGCGCCCCAGTGGCCTCGGCAAGACGCGCATCACCTTCTCCGCCCCTTCGCGCGGGCTGATCGGCTATCACGGCGAGTTCCTGTCCGACACGCGCGGCACCGGCATCATGAACCGGCTGTTCGACAAATACGGCCCCTACAAGGGCCCGATCGAAGGCCGCATCAACGGCGTGCTGATCTCCAACAGCGCGGGTGACTCCGTCGCCTATGCGCTCAACGCTCTGGAAGAGCGCGGCGAACTGTTTATCGGGGCGCAGGCCAAGGTCTATGAAGGGATGGTGATCGGCGAGAACGCCAAGCCGGACGACCTTGAGGTCAACCCGCTCAAGTCGAAGCAGCTCACCAATATCCGCTCATCGGGCAAGGACGATGCGATCCGCCTCACCCCGCCGCGTCGGATGAGCCTGGAACAGGCGATCGCCTATATCGACGATGACGAGATGGTGGAGGTGACGCCGCAGAGCATCCGCCTGCGCAAGGCGATCCTCGACCCGCATGAGCGCAAGAAGGCACGGCGCAAAGCTGCCGCGTAATAGCGCCAGCGCTTGTTGGGATGATGCACACGCGATAGCGTGACGCGATACCCCAATCGCTCCCGTCCATCTATGATCCGTACCGGCTGGTGCCGAAGCGCGGTTTTGTCGATCTTGCATAGTGAGAACGCTTTCCGCTCCCATCTCGCACACTGGGCGATGCCAATTTCGCGGCGTTCCAGGCGGTCAGCCTCGACAACCAGCATGGCGAGCGCTTGCTTGAAGGCGAGCATGTGTATTTGCTGACCCTGCGACCAAAGGATCATTGAGCCGAGATGTCCGATATTGGGTGGAAAGCGGTCAATCGTGATCAAGCGTTTTTGCATCGCGTTTCGCCTTGCGGCGTTCTGCCTCACGCGACCTCTCACCATCCCAAAACTTTCGCTGACGCCTCGCCCAGCGCCAGTTGACGATTGCGAACGGCCAAGGTGCCCAAAGGCTCAAAAAGACCAGCGAGCCTTCAACTCCGTCATGCAAAAGATATGGGCTACAGGGGTAGGCGAACAATATGGCAATGCGTGCTGATCGCTGTGCGCTGTATTCGTCCAACGGTATCCCAGTGCAGGTTGCAACATAGTCAGCGTTCAGTGCAGCGATCAAAACGCCGAAAACGATCGCGGCTGCTGGCCACCAGCGCGAGAACGGAATGCCCGATCCAATCTTTCTAAAATGCCGTTCTTCGTCTGTTAGCCTGCGTCGCCCCATAGGCGCTTTTCGCATTGGATCGAGATGTCCGCAATTGGGTCGTTAGCGGACAATCGCGAGTGGCCCCACTTTATGCTTGCAACCCACTGGTAACACTCATTTTCCTACTGCCCCCCTCGGCTAAACCGTGGTCATGGAACACACCTCAAGCCATGCTCGCCCAGGGTCACACGCCCCACCCGCAAGGTCACACTTTGCGGGGCCGCACAGTCACATCTGCACCCAGCAAGTTCACACTCTTGCGCACCAGGTTCACGCTTTACGGCAAAGAGTCACACATTTGGCCTCCAGGTTTACGGAATGGCGGTTTTTGCCCATGAACCGTGTTCCATGTGTTCCATCGAGTAGGATTTCAGGAGAGCGAACATGGCCAGAGTGACGGGATTAGGGGGCGTTTTTTATGTCGTGGAGGACCCGGAGGCGACGCGCGAATGGTATCGCGAGGTGCTGGGGATCGACGGGCCCTATGGTCCGCAGCTCGCCTGGGCGGAGGAGCCCAAGGCAAATCCCTATTCGCTCATCAGCCATTTCAAGGACGACGAGTATGTGAAGCCCGGCAAGGGCGGCTTCATGATCAATCTGCGGGTCGACGATCTCGATGCCTTCGTGAAGCAGCTCGGTAAGAAGGGTGTGAAGGTGCTCGACACGGCGGACGAAGGCTATGGCAAGTTCGCCTGGCTGCTCGACCCGGATGGCGTGAAGATCGAATTGTGGGAGCAGGTAGCGGACGAACTGCCGTAAACGCGGCCAGTCTTGCGGCTAGCCCGGCCCGCCGCATGCGGCGACTCCCGTGTCGGAACGGGGTGTGAGATTAGGGTTTGGTTAACCATGTTGGCGGATCATCAGCCCATGTCGATACTCCGCGCCTTCGCCATCTCTTCCGCCGCGCTCGCCGTGGCAGGATGCGGCAGCGTGCCGGAAACCTCGCGCGAGGCGCGTGCGCCGGTCTCGGCTCCGCGGCCCTTTGCGGTGACGCAAGAGTCGCGGATGTGCCTTGCCGGCCTGGGCGAGACCGGATCGCGCTTCTCTCCCCTCCCCGACCGTTACTATGGCGGCGGGTGCAACACGGTGAACACCGTGCAACTCTCCGCGGTGCAGGGTGACCGCAGTCAGTTCGGTGTCAGCAATATCGGCCCCGTCACTTGCGGCACCGCGCAGACCTTCGCCGCCTGGGCCCGCTTCGGTGTCGATCGCGCGGCGCGGCAAATCCTGGGGAGTCCGCTCGCGCGGATCGAGACGATGGGCAGCTATTCCTGCCGCAATGTCGCGGGAACCGGCCGCCGCTCAGCCCATTCGCGTGCCGCGGCGATCGACGTTTCGGCTTTCGTGCTGGAGGATGGCCGCCGCATCACCGTCTCCGCCGACTGGTCGGGTGGAAGCGACTCCGAACGGCGCTTCCTGCGGATCGTGCACCGCAGCGCCTGCAAGCGCTTCGGCACGGTGCTGGGGCCGAACTACAACGCCGATCACCATGACCATTTCCACCTGGAACAAGGCGACGGCAGCTTCTGCCGCTGAGGCGCAGCCTAGCTCTCTTTTTTGCCTGCCTGCGCGTCGATCCTGAGTCTGACCGCGTCGGCGGGATGGCGAGCGCCGAGCTTGGACATCATGTTGGCGCGGTGGATTTCGACTGTGCGCGGGCTGATCGCAAGTTCGCGCGCGATCGTCTTGTTGCTGCTGCCCTGGGCAAGCAGATCGAGCACTTCGCCTTCGCGGCGCGAGAGGTTGGCGAGGAGGTTGCGCGCTTCGATCTCGCGTTTCCGCCTTTCGCAATAGGCCCCTGCTTCGTCCTCGATCCGCAGCATGCAGCGCGCGAACTTTTCCGTGTCGAGCGGGAGCGAGAGATAGTCGAGCGCGCCGGCCCTGATCGCCTCGACAATGCGCCCGGCGCCCGGCTGATGATCGAACACGACCAGCGGCAGCCAGATGCCCATTCGTCCGAGACGGTCGATCATCGCTGCGACGCCGCCCCGATCCGCATCGTCGCGCGCGACGATGATCCCTTCGCGCGGTGGCAGGAGCGACAGTTCCTCCAGATCGCCATAGACTTCCGCGTGATGTCCCAGATCGAAGGCGGTGCGCGCCAGCTCCGCGCGGACGCGGCTCGATCGGTCGATGAAATGAAGCGTGGGTTTGCGTGTCATGGAGGCCAGCCTGCCTCCCGAGCCTCGCCTTTTCACGCGAAGACCTGCCCGAATTGGAGCGAAGATCGGGACCAATCGGACCTGACCCACGCAATTCTACCGATGAATTAGGTCCATTGCGGAGCAGAATTGCGCAATTACCCCTACAGGATCGTAACTACGCGGCATGCGGCAGACCTAATCCACGTAGAAACTGTAGTCCGGCAGCGAATGAAAGGTGTTCTTCAGCGCGTCACCCCAGCTCGACGAGATTGCGTTGAAATATGCATCGTCTTGCTGGATCCGATGCTGATGCGTTGGCGCAAACTCGTCACGACCGATCACCAGCAGGTCGAGCGGTAGCCCGACCGAGAGATTGGCCTTGAGCGTCGAATCGAAAGATACCATCAACAACTTGACCGCATCTTCGAAGCTCATGTCGCGGTCATAGGCGCGCAGGATGATCGGCCGGCCATATTTGGTTTCGCCGATCTGGAAGAATGGCGTGTCCCAACTCGCTTCGATGAAATTGCCTTCGGGATAGATCATGAACAGCCGCGGTTCCATTCCAGCGATCTGGCCCGCGACGATCAGCGATGCGGAAAAGCGCCCCTCTCCCCTGGCTCCATTGGCGGATTGCGGCTGCTCGATCGTGGCGCGCAGCAATTGCCCGATTTCCGTTGCGACCTGGAACATGGTCGGCGCCTGCAGCAAGGTATTGCCGCGTTCGTCAGGTGCCTTTGTCCGCTCTTCAAGCTGGCTTACGACCGCCTGTGTGGTCGCCAGGTTTCCTGCCGTCATCAGAGCGATCATGCGCTCGCCCGGCACCTGCCAGTGGAACATCTTGCGGAAGGTGGAGATGTTGTCGACGCCGGAATTGGTGCGCGTATCGCTCATCAGCACCAGGCCGCGATCCAGCATCATTCCCACGCAATAGGTCATTCCAATTTTCCCGTCCGGCCTCAGGCCGCTTGTCTGGTGGCCAAAACGCCGATGCGCGAACAACCATCCTGCACGCTTCGGGTCAAGCCACCGCGAACAATTCGTGACATTCGCTGCGTGAACGTAACCGACATGGCTGGCTATTGCTCGATCCGCTGCTGCTCCACCGCGACATTGACGTGAAGAACCTCTTCGATGGCGCCAAAGCTTATCCCGGTAATCGGAGCTGCCTCACGATAGTCGCATCCGGTTGCGACGCGAACATAGCGCGGATCGGGACTGATACCGTTGGAGATGTCAAAACCGACCCAGCCTAGCCCCTCGATATGAGCCTCAGCCCAGGCGTGAGTCGCTTCCTGATCGATGCGATCATTCATCATGAGATATCCGCTGACATAGCGCGCCGGGATATCCGCAGCACGGGCCGCACCGATGAAGATATGGGCGTGGTCCTGGCACACGCCATGTCCCGCATCGAAGGCTTCTTCCGCTGTGGTACGAGTATGGGTGCGACCGGTTTCATATTTCACATGACCGCGTATTTCCGCAGAAAGGGCATGCAAGTAATCCAATTTGCCTTCGTTGGGATCGGGAAGGCTACGAATCAGCGCGCGTACCCCTGCCCCGGGTTTCGTCAGCCTGGTGTGGCACAGGAAGCTCCAAAGCGGGAGATTGCCCGAATGCCGCCCGATCACGCCGGCATGGTCTTGTGTCTCAACAGTGCCGTTGCAAGTGATCTCCACTTCCTGTGCACCTGCCTCGACCGAAACCAGGGTCACCGTATTGCAGTGCTGGTCCTCATATTCGAGCTCAGGCGAAGCGTGCGCGAAATCCATCGACCATTCGAGTATCCGCTGCCCCTGAGTTTCCTTGGGCGTGAGCCTGAGGCGCTGCAGCGCATGAACCACCGGCTCCTTGAAGCGGTAGTGAGTCGAATGGCGGATGGCGAGGCGCATCGGTTCAGCCCCTATGCCAGGAACCGGTAGTCTTCGGCGATGGCGTCCGCGATCGCCGCATTACGCGCCATGAAGCCGGTGAGAAATTCGTGCAGTCCTTCATCGAAAATCTTCTCCGCGTTCAATCCCGCAATTTGCTCATCGGCATCCCGCATCAGTTCGTGGCTCTTGCCTTCACCGCCATAGATGCGCGCCAACAAGGTCAAATGGTCGCGCAAGGCGCTGTGACAATAGATCAGCGAGCGCGGAAACCGATCATCCAGAACTAGGAACTCGACGATACTGCGCGCGTCGATCTGCCAGGAGTTAAGCCATGTAAAAACGCGCTCGCCCGCCACCGAACGCAGGATCTGTTCCCATTGTCCGGTATCGAGCTTGGTCCCGACGTAGGACGGCGAAGGCAGCAGCAGGAAATATTTGATATCGAGGATACGTGCAGTCTTGTCCGCCCGTTCGATGAATGTGCCCGCCTGTGCAAAACAATAACCATCATCGCGCAGCATGGAGCCCGCGACCGCGCCACGCACGAGGCTGCCCGCGCCGCGGATCGCCCGAACCACCTGCCCCACGCTGGCTTGCCCGACCGGCCGCGCGAGCATGGCGTCGATCTCCATCCAGCTCGTGTTGACCGCTTCCCACACCTCGCTGCTGATTGCCGTTCGCACCATTCGCGCATTGGTGCGCACCGCATGCATCATCTGGCGAACGTTCCCGGCGTTTTCCTTGTCGCGCAGAATGAAGTTCCACACCTGCGAACCGGAATAGCCCTTATGAATAGAATCATAGGCTTCCTGCCGTCCCGACGTCGCGATAACCGATCGCCACTCGTCCTCTGCAGTGATGAGATCCCGGGTCAACGCCATGCGTAAACCCGCATCGAGCATACGCGCCGTATTCTCAGCCCGCTCGAGATAGCGGAACATCCAGAACAATCCGTTGGCGGTGCGTCCTAGCATCTCAATCCTTCAGCACCCAGGTATCCTTGGTGCCGCCACCCTGGCTCGAGTTGACGACCAGCGATCCTTTCTTGAGTGCAACCCGCGTCAGCCCGCCCGGCGTAATGTCGATCCCGTTAGGCGACATCAGCACAAAAGGCCTCAAATCAACGTGACGCGGCGCCAACCCCTTGCGCGTGAAGACCGGACAGGTCGAAAGCGAAAGCGTGGGCTGCGCGATATAGTTCTGCGGGTTGGCGATCAGCTTCTTGCGGAAGCTGGCGATTTCCCGCTTCGTCGCGGTCGGCCCGATCAACATGCCGTAGCCGCCAGAACCATGCACTTCCTTGATCACAAGCTCGTCAAGATTGTCGAGCACATAGGCCAGGCTGTCACTGTCCGAGCAGCGCCAGGTCTTGACGTTGGGCAGCAACGGTTTCTCGCCAGTGTAGAACTCGACGATTTCCGGCATGAAGCTGTAAACCGCCTTGTCGTCAGCCACTCCGGTGCCCGGCGCGTTGGCGATCGTTATCCCGCCTGCGCGATAGACATCCATGATCCCCGGAATGCCCAGCACGCTGTCGGGATTGAACGTCAGCGGATCAAGGAAGTCGTCGTCGACGCGTCGATAGAGCACGTCGATCGGCTGATAGCCCCGGGTCGTGCGCATCTGGACCCTGCCCCCGACCACGCGCAGGTCGCTCGCTTCGACCAGTTCGGCCCCCATCTGGTCGGCCAGGAATGCATGCTCGAAATAGGCCGAGTTATAGATGCCCGGCGTCAACACGGCGATGGTCGGTTTGCCACCTGTGGCCTCTGGCGCACAAGCAGCAAGACTCTTCGCCAGGCGGCGCGGATAGTTCGACACCGTTTCCACCGAGACGCGCGAGAACAGCTCAGGGAACATCGCCATCATGGTTTCGCGATTTTCGAGCATGTACGAAACGCCCGACGGCGTGCGCGCATTGTCTTCCAGCACGAAGAAATCGTTGGGACCGGTTCTCACCAGGTCAATCCCCACGATATGTGTGTAGATGCCCCCTGGAGGCGTAAAGCCCACCATCTGCGGCAGCCAGGCATCATTGTGGCGGAACAATCGCTCGGGCACGCGGCCGGAACGGACGATTTCCTGCCGGTGGTACAGATCGTAGAGGAAGGAATTGAGCGCGCTGACACGTTGCTCGATACCCCTGGAAAGCCTGCGCCATTCCGCCGCAGTGATGATGCGCGGCACCATATCGAAGGGGATCAGTCGCTCCTCGGCTTCGTCCTCGCCATAGACGTTGAAGGTGATTCCGGTTCGGCGGAAACTGTCGTCCGCTTCCTTATCCTTGCGGCGAAGCTGCGCCTCATCCTGCTCGTCAAACCAGTTGCAATATCCGGCGTATGCACTTCGCACCGAACCATCGGCGTTTCGCATCTCGTCAAACTGGTCCGCAGACTCGATCATTCATCCCCGAGTGGAGTTCGATTTATTGCAGTGCAACATTGCACGCATTTATCGATCCGCCAAGGGGTTACATGTAGCCCTAGCTGATAGAAGTGTTTTCGAGTTCCCGAAGCACGGTCAGGATCGCCTCAGGCGACTTGGAAAAACCCATATGCGTACAGCGCAGGGCAATGGCCCTGTCGCGTTCGCCTGGCAGGCCGCAAGCCGCTCGCGGAGATATCGCGCCGTCGCGAGGTGACCATAGTGCAACGGTTTCGACCGGGGGCTTTTCCGCCATATTCGCCTTGATCGGGGGCGCAGCAACCGAATGGCCGGTGACGAACTGGTAGATCCGCCAGACATTGTTAGCATAGGGCGACTGGCTGAAGGGCGAACCCATCGTGATGACCTTCGCCACCAGATCCGGATGTCGCTTCGCCAGTTCGCGCGCATAAAGCCCGCCCAGGCTCCATCCCACCAGCACCACCTGCTTGCCATAGCGCGCGTGTACGGCATCGATACGGCTGGAAAGGTGATCGAAGATCTCTTCGCTCGGACCCATGTTGAAGCCGAGCCCCCAATTCTTCACCTTGTGGCCCGCGCGCTCGATCTGCCGCGCCATATATCGCATGCGCAGTGGATGCGTGGCAAAGCCGGGCAGCAGGACCACGATCTGCGGATTGTCGGAACGGACGATATCGAGCGGCGGGCGCAGCTTGCGCGCCAGCGGTTCGGCAAGAGTCAGCGCTTCACCAAGCAGCAGGCGCAATGGCGGCGCCCCCGCCGCCTCTTCCGGGCGCGGCTCGCGCGCGAGCTCTATGCGTGTCTGCGCGTTCTCGCGAAGCGAGGACAGCACCTCACTCATGCGGTTCAAACCCGCTCGCCCAGTGGAAATCGCCTCACTCATGAGACGGGGTGTAACAGAACTGACTTATTCCCGCATGAACGAAAGGGGCCCGGTCACGAACCGGCCATAATCCGAAAAATCAGGCGCAGTCGCCGATCCGTTCATGCTTCGCCTTCATGCGAATGGTCGATTGGCCCATGCCGGTGAAATCGCCTTCCATGGTCATATCCATTTCCGAACTGGTGGGCGTACCCTTGCCCTTCATGGTCATCGTCATCGTGCCCTGCCCCTTATTGTTGCAGACCATTTTGCCATCGAAATCGCCGCCGCTGACGTTGAAGCGCTGGAAGGTGCAATCGCCATCCTGCGACTGTTTGGCCATATTTTCGAAGCCCTTGTCGACATCTTCCTGCGTCAGGCAGTATTTATGCGACTGGCCGCCCATCATCTTGCTCATCATGTCGGCCATGCCTTCTGGCGCGCCGGGCATGTTCACTTCGAGCACATCCATGGTCACGCTATATTCGCCCGGCTGTGGCTTCACGCCGCTTGCCTTTGCGCGCTGCGCAGCCTCTTCCATGCTGATATTTTCACCGCTCGCAATCTCATCGCTGGCGGGATCGTCACCACATCCAGCAAGCGGAAGGACGAGAGCGGAAAGTGCAATCAGTCTTGTACGCATGGGGAATCTCCTCACTGGGTCAACCGCTTGGTATCAAGATGCTGCGCCCACCGCAAAGCGTATGCGGTGAAACCAACGCGAGATCAGTTCTGTAAAAGACTCGTTTGCAGCGTTGCGATGCGTGCGTTTGTGCCCCATATGTTCGCACATGGCCGAACTCGTAATCAGACGCGGACTGGAAGAACCTGACACCAGCGGCGAGTTCGTTCCGCACAAGCCTGCGCGCCCTGAAAAGGCCGATGGCGGCAGGCGCTTCAAGCTCGTCAGCGACTACGAACCGGCAGGCGACCAGCCGCAAGCGATCGAGGAACTGGTCGCGGCGGCGAGCGATGGCGAACAGACGCAGGTGCTGCTGGGCGTGACCGGTAGTGGCAAGACCTTCACCATGGCCAAGGTGATCGAGGAAATGCAGCGCCCCGCCCTTGTGCTCGCCCCTAACAAGATCCTCGCCGCGCAGCTCTATGGCGAGTTCAAGAGCTTCTTCCCCGAAAACGCGGTCGAGTATTTCGTCAGTTATTACGACTACTATCAGCCCGAAGCCTACGTCCCGCGCAGCGACACCTACATCGAGAAGGAAAGCAGCGTAAACGAAGCGATCGACCGGATGCGCCATTCGGCCACGCGCGCCTTGCTCGAACGCGACGATGTGGTGATCGTCGCTTCGGTTTCGTGCCTTTACGGCATCGGCTCGGTCGAAACCTATTCGGCCATGGTGTTCGACATCAAGAAGGGCCAGGTGGTCGATCAGCGCGAATTGATCCGCAAGCTCGTCGCGCTGCAGTACAAGCGCAACGACACAGCCTTCGCTCGCGGCAGCTTCCGGGTGCGCGGCGACAATCTTGAACTCTTCCCCAGCCACTATGAAGACATGGCATGGCGGATCAGTTTCTTCGGCGACGAGATCGAGGAGATCAGCGAGTTTGACCCGCTGACCGGCAAGAAGGGCGCGAGCCTGGACACAGTGCGCGTCTATGCCAATTCGCACTACGTCACGCCCGGCCCGACGATGAAGCAGGCGACCGAAGCGATCAAATTCGAGCTGAAGGAACGGCTCAAGGAACTGCACGAAGAAGGCCGCTTGCTGGAAGCGCAGCGGCTGGAACAGCGCACCAATTTCGACCTGGAGATGATCGGTGCAACCGGCTCATGTGCGGGAATCGAGAACTATTCGCGTTTCCTCACAGGGCGCTTGCCAGGCGAGCCCCCGCCAACACTGTTCGAGTACCTGCCCGAGAACGCGCTTCTGTTTGTCGATGAAAGCCATCAGACGGTGCCACAGATCGGTGCAATGGCGCGCGGTGACCACCGCCGCAAGCTCACGCTGGCTGAATATGGCTTCCGCCTGCCAAGCTGCATCGACAACCGCCCGCTGCGCTTCAACGAATGGGACGCGATGCGTCCGCAGACCATTGCCGTTTCCGCCACGCCGGGCGGCTGGGAGATGGAGCAGACCGGCGGCGTCTTCGCCGAACAGGTGATCCGCCCCACCGGGCTGATCGACCCGCCAGTGGAGATCCGTCCGGTCGAAGATCAGGTGCAGGATTGCATCGAGCAGTGCCGCGCCACCGCCGCAAATGGCTACCGCACGCTCGTCACCACGCTAACCAAGCGCATGGCGGAAGACCTGACCGAGTTCATGCACGAAGCGGGCATCAAGGTCCGCTACATGCACTCCGATGTCGAGACGCTCGAACGCATCGAGCTGATCCGCGACCTCAGGCTCGGCGTCTATGACGTGCTGGTGGGCATCAACCTGCTGCGCGAAGGGCTCGACATTCCCGAATGCGGGCTCGTCTGCATCCTTGATGCCGACAAGGAAGGCTTCCTGCGTTCGGAAACCTCGCTGATCCAGACCATTGGGCGTGCCGCGCGCAATGTCGATGGCCGCGTGATCCTCTATGCCGACCGCGTCACGGGCAGCATGGAACGCGCAATGGCCGAGACCGAGCGTCGGCGCGAGAAACAGCGCGAGTTCAACGAAGAGCACGGCATCACTCCGCAGACGATCAAGCGCCAGATCGCGGATATCGTCGCACATACGGCAAGCAAGGATCAGGTCACCGTCTCAACCGGCGATGAAGAGGTGAACAATCTCGTCGGGCACAATCTGCGCGCCTATATCGAAGATCTCGAGAAGCGGATGCGCGAAGCCGCTGCCGATCTCGAGTTCGAGGAAGCCGGCCGCCTGCGCGACGAAATCCGGCGGCTGGAGAACGAAGAACTCGGGCTCGAGGACAAGCACGCGCCCATTATCGGCAAATCGACCGAGGGAAGACCCGGCACGCGCAAATTGCGCTACGGCAAGACACAGCGGAAGATGCGCTAACAGGTTACGATTGCCACTAACCGGCCGCTCGCATAGTTAGGCGCACATGACAAAGCGACCCATTCTGGCGGCCACTGCCGCGTTCACGCTTGGCATGATCCTTCCCGCTGTTTCCGCTGCGGAAGAGACAAAGGACTCGCCGGCCAAGGTAACCGACTACACTGCCAACAGTTCGTCAAAGTCTTTCACCGGCACTTTCGGCGGGCGATCCGTGCGATACACCGCAACCGTCGCAGAACAGGTGCTGAAGGACGATAAGGGTGCGCCAAAGGCCGCAATCGTCACCACCTCCTATATTGCGGAGCCGCGTGACAAGGCCCGCCCGGTAACCTTCCTGTTCAACGGCGGGCCCGGCTCTGCTTCGCTGTGGTTGCAGATGGGTGCATTCGGGCCGAAGCGCGTCGCGATCCCTTCCAACGCGAAGGATGATGGCGGACCTCCCTATCCTGTGCTCGACAATCCGGATTCGCTGCTCGACGTAACCGATCTGGTCTTCATCGATCCGGTCGGCACGGGATTCAGCCATGCGATCGGCGACACCGACCCCAATGACTATTGGGGCGTAACGCAGGATGCGCAATCGGTCGCCAAGGTGATCCGCCAGTGGCTGTCAGAAAATGGCCGCTGGAACAGCCCCAAATATCTCGGCGGCGAAAGTTACGGCACCACCCGCTCGGCCGCCGTCGTGCACGAATTGGAGGGCGGTTATAACGATGTTGCGCTCAATGGCGTGATCCTGATCTCCACCGTGCTCGATTTCGGTGCCGGATCGGACGCCGAAGGCAATGAGCTAAGCTATATCACCAATCTCCCGAGCATGGCCGCAACCGCACTCTATCACGGCAAGGCGAATGCACCTTCGGTCGAGCAATTCGTTGCGGAAGCGAGGCAGTTCGCCGAAGGGCCTTACGCCGCGTTCCTGCTGAAGGGTCAGAAGGCCAGCCAGGCCGAACGCGATGCAATCCGCCCGCAGCTAGCGCATTTCACCGGCCTTTCCGAACGCTATCTCGAGGCGGCGGACCTGCGTGTAACGCCGGGCCGTTTCTACAAGGAATTGCTGCGCGATCGCGGGCTCACCATCGGTCGGCTCGACAGCCGCTACACCGGCAAGGATTACGACAATGCCGGCGAGACTCCGGACAACGACCCCAGCTTCTATGGCATCGACGGTGGGTACACTGCCGCGGCCAATTCCTTTTTCCGCGACACGCTGGGATATACGACCGAGCGCAACTATGTGACGATCGGTGGCGTCAATGATTGGGACTGGCGCCTCAACGGTGGACGGGACTTCAACGCCTATCTCACCGTTGCGCCCTATCTGGGCAAGGCAATGCGCGAGAACTCAGGATTGAGCCTGTTCGTGGGGCAAGGCTGGTACGATTTCGCCACGCCTTTCTTCGCCGCCGAATATTCGCTCAGCCGCACCGGTATCCCGCAGGATCGGGTTCACTTCCATTATTATGACGCGGGACACATGATGTATGTGCGCGACGAAGACCGCCACAAGCTCTCGGCCGATATCCGCGCCTTTATCCGGAGCCGCTGATCCCTTGTTTCGCCTCTCTTCTCTGGCCCTGTGCCTCCCGCTGATCGCTCTCGCTGCCTGCAAACCGCCACCGACCGACGAGACACGTGCGCGCTTTCCGCTCGATGGTCAGCGGGACGGTCCTTCGCAACCGATCGACTCGCCCGACAGCAGCAATGCGATCTGGGCTGATAGCAAGACACCGGGCCGCATCATTTATGGCAATCCGGGCGAAGCGCCGATGCTGGCGCTTGCTTGCGTCGAGGAGGCCGGCACCCCGATGCTGCAGATCACGCGCTATGCCCCTGCCGACGAAGGCGCGGGCGCACTGATGGCACTGATCGGCAATGCCCATATTGAGCGCCTGCCTGTCGATGCGGTGGAGGCTGCACCCGAAGCTTATCTGTGGGAAGGCAGCTACCCCGCCAGCGCCCCCGCACTGGAAGTGCTGACGGGCCGACGCGAAGTGAGTCTGACGATCCCCGGGGCGGGCAAATTGACGCTCAATCCCAGCGAACGCCCGAGGATGCTGATCGAAAGCTGCCGCGGCGATCAGAAAGAGGACGCGGAGATTGTCAGCGAGGGCGCTGAGCCAGCTCTGTAAGCGTGTCAGGCGTCAGGACCTGCGGTAACTGCTCCGCTTCACCGCCCGGCTCGTACCACAGATAGAGCGGCACTCCCGCTGCGCCCTGCGCGTTCAAGAACATCGTGATTTCCGCATCGCGGCGTGTCCAGTCGCCGACCATGGCCACCACGCCCGCCTTCTCGAACGCCTGCTTCGTTGCCTCGCGCTCGATAGCGACGCCTTCATTGACCTTGCAGGTCACGCACCAGTCGGCTGTGAACCAGAGGAACACCGGCTTGCCGCTTGCGCGTGCTTCCGCCAGCGCCGTTTCGCTGAAGGCTTGCGGCTTGAGCAGCGAATCCTCGGCAGATACCTCCGCCTCGGCATAACTCGCAGGTAGTGCGAACGCCCCGAAAATGAGGAACGGGGCCGCAATCAGTCCGAATGCGGGCCAGGCCAGTTTGCCCGCCCTCTGCAACCGACCGACGATCATCAGCGCGACGACCAGGCCGAACACCACCACCAGAGCGATCAGAGCGAAGCCCTGCCCACCCAGACGAGATGTCAGCCAGATCAGCGCCAGCGCCGTCAGGCCCATCGGGACTGCCATAAGCTTGCGAAAGCGCACCATCCATGCGCCCGGCCTGGGCAGCCTGCTGCGAAGCGCAGGGACCATGCCGATCATCAGGAACGGCAAAGCCAATCCCAGCCCCAGTGCCGCGAACAGCAGCAGTGCGGGAAGCGGTGGCAGCAGCAGCGCCGCTCCAAGAGCTGCGGCCATGAAGGGGCCGGTGCATGGCGTTGCGACAAAAGCTGCGAGCAGGCCAGTGGCAAAACTGCTGGCGGGCTTGTCATCGCGCGTGATCGCAAGCGAAGGCAGCTCAAACAGACCGGCGAAATTGGCAGTGATGGCGACCGCAAGCAACAGCAGGAACACCACCACGCTCGGCTCCTGAAGCTGGAATGCCCAGCCGATCTGTTCACCCGCCGCGCGCAACACCAGCATTACCGCCCCAAGCGCCACTGAAGCCAGCATGGCGCCTGCAGTATAGGCAAGGCCATCCCGGCGAGCTTGCGCTTCGCTTTCGCCAGCACGAGCCAGGCTGATCGCCTTGATGCTGAGGATCGGGAAAACGCAAGGCATGATGTTGAGCAGCAGGCCGCCTGCCAATGCACCCAGCAGCAACAGCCAGATTGGCGGGATGTCGGCCGCCGTACCTTTCACCAGCGTTCCGCCACTCGGCACATCGCCCAGCTCGGCCATGAAGCGCACGCCATTGCCTTCGCCAAGCGACAGGATGCCTTCGACCTTCTCCGGCGTCGCCCCGCCTTTCAGCGGGATCTCTACAGCCAGCACATCGCCCTTGCGGCGGAAGGTCTGCGGCGCTCCATAGTCAACAAGTTGCTCGTTGGAGACAAACACATGCGGCGCATCCAGCGCCATGCTGGCAGGGATCGGAATGGCCAGCCGCAGCTCATTCTGCGTGAGTGCAAAGGCACTCTTGCTGTCGAGCATAGGCGGCAGCGCCGCACGCCACATGGCAAAGCGCTGATCCTCTACCGAATCAGGTTTGCTATCCAGAAACAGGCTCAATTTGGCTTGCTCGGGCACGCAGATCTTGTCCGTGCAGGCAAGCCACTGTGCCTTGAGCGAAATGGGCACTGAACCGGAGGGGCTAAAATCCGCCGGCACCGTGATCGGGATCAGCACCGCATATTCATGCTCATAGACATGGTTCATGATGCCGGAGATCATCAGCGTCTGCGGCACCGGGTAGAGCGTGTCACCCGCTTCCCAGCCTTCCGGCAATTGCCAATCGAGTTGCATGCCCAGCCCGGCATCGCCGGGGTTCGACCAATATCCATGCCACTCATGCGAACGCGGCGTGAAATGCAGCGCGACCATCACGTCCTCGCCCGGCTGCGCTGCCCTTTCAGCGACGAGCTCCGCCGCCAGGTTCGTCTCCTGCGCATGGGCGAGCGGCGCCAGCACAAGCGCGGCCAGCAACGCAACCAGCGCAGCAAACTCACGGAATCGGTTGATCATCCTTGCGTCTGTCACGGCTGTGCCTCTAGGGCGATGCCAATCCATTCGCAACGAGGCTGGTATGAGTGACAGGCGCGATTTGCTGATTATCGGCGGCGGGCTGGTGGGCATGGCGCTGGCGCTGGCCGCCGCGCGCAAGGGAATGTCCAGCCATGTCGTCGACCGGGCCGACCCGGCGGAATTGACCGCAGAGGGTTTCGATGGGCGCGCATCCGCCATTTCCACCGCGAGCTGGAATCTGTTCTGCAATATCGGGATTGGCGAGGGTTTGGAGCCCTTTGCCTGCCCGATCGCTTCAATCGCAGTAACCGATCAGATGAAGCCGGGGCGGCTCGATTTCACGCCCGAACCGCATGAGGGTTCGCTGGGCAGGATGTTCGCCAATCGCCAGCTTCGCATGGCTTTGTTCGAAGCGGCGAAGAATGAGCCGCTGATTGCCTGGCACGCTCCTGTCGATATTGTAGCACGCGAACGCGGCGAGTTTGGCGTTTCGGCCACGCTGGCGGACGGCACCGTTCTCGAAGCCGCGTTGATGATTGGAGCGGAGGGCCGCCGCTCACCCACACGCGACGAAGCCGGATTGAAGATGGCAACGTGGGATTACAGCCATCGCGCAATGATCGTGGGGCTCGATCACGAGAAGCCGCATGACAATGTCGCGTGGGAGATATTCTATCCGGCCGGGCCCTTCGCGCTCTTGCCCATGCTTGATGGGCCGCAGGGGCAGCACCGCAGCGCATTGGTCTGGACCGTTTCGGAAAAAGATGCGGCAGGCGTCGTCAAACTTTCAGACCGGGCATTTCTGGCCGAAGTCCAGAAGCGGATGGGCGATCTGCTGGGCGAAGTCAGTCTCAACAGCAGGCGCACATCCTATCCGCTCAGCTTCCAGCATACTGCCAGGATCATCGGTGACCGTCTGGCGCTGGTTGGCGATGCGGCGCACGGTATGCATCCAATCGCTGGCCAGGGCCTGAACCTTGGATTGCGCGATGTCGGCGCGCTGGTCGAAGTGCTGGCCGATGCGCAACACCTCGGTCTCGACCTGGGCGATCCGCAAGTGCTCAAGCGCTACGAGGAATGGCGCGCGCTCGATTCGCTGATGGTCATGTCCGCTACGGACGGGCTTACCCGCCTGTTCGGCATTCCCGGTAAGCTGGCATCGACTGTGCGCCGAGCCGGAATGGCAGGCGTGCAGCGCTCATCCTTCCTCAAGCATTTCTTCATGGACGAAGCACGCGGCATGTCGGGTCAATTGCCCGAATTGCTCAAAGCCTGATCTGAATCGGCTTACTCGGCGCCAGACTCTAGCGGGCTGAGTTGTTCGATCGGATTGCCCGAGCTATCGCGCAGCAACCGGGGTTCAAGAACGGCAGCAGTTTCCACCCGATCAAGCGCGTCCATGGCATCGCGAAAACGTTCCGCATCCGCGATCCAGCTTTCCGCCTTTGCCGCGCCTGGCAGATTCTTGACCTCCGCAATCGCGGAATCGACCCGTCCGGTTTCGAGGAACATGCGCGCGCGCTCGAGCCTGCGTTCAGGCTGAGGCGACGGGGTACTCTCACGGCGAACAACGAATAACTGGCCAAGCTCACGCTTGAAATCGGACCAGGTGAGGCTTCCATCCTCTTCGCTGATTTCGGGACCAAGACCTTCCAGCCGGGCAAGCAATTCATCCACCGTCACCGGATCGCGCGAGAATGCAATGATGGTCCGCACGGCATTAGGCAGCGCATCGCCAAAGCGCAGCCGCAGCTGGTCGGCAAGATAGCCCAGTTCCGCCCGGCGTTCGAGCGCACGGCGCGTGGCGAATGCGATCAACAGGCCTTCCGCCCGCGCGGCGTTCCCCGCCGCCGCCTGTGCCTGCAAATCGAGCCGTGCCAACCGCTGTTCTGCAGCCGCCAGGCGCTGGTCCAGCCCCCCTTGCTGCTCGGCCACGCGTTCGACGGCCTCGGCAGCCTCCGCGGCCTGTGCGGCCTCTTCCGCCTCGGTGGTAGAGCTCGCGCTAGGTGTTGGTTCTGGCGAAGAATCGTCAGTGGGTTCAACAGCTGGCGCACCAACCTCTGGCGAAGCAAGCGCAGCTTGCGGTTCATCATCGTTCGACTGCCAGACAAAATAGCCGACCACCGCCGCGCCCAGCAGGAACGAGGCGATCACAGCCCCCAGAATTGGCTGCATGGAACTTGCCTTGCGGCGACTACCGAATCTCGATTCCATTTCCGTCCGTTCCGCGACCCTACATGCGCACTATTCAGGCGCGCGATTGCTCAGAAGTTAATGGCACATGTCCTTCGTCAAGGCCAGCAATGCGGCTTCATCCGGACGATGCGCCGATTTCGCCATACGCCAGCCCTCACCCGCCGCCGCAAGTATGCGTGGCCCCAGTGCCGCAAGTGAGATCCTGGCCCGGTCGAGCCCTAGCCGGTCGCATTCGCAGGCGAAATGCATGGCGGAACCTGCCGAATGCAGAAGGACAAGGCATTGAGCTGCAAGGTTTTCCTGCAGAGCTTGCGGCAGTGGTAGGTGTTCCACACGATAGACAATCTCGGTGGCAATCGTGATATTCGCCGTAGGTGTGAGCGGCACATGCGCTTCTCCGGCGAGCCGTAACAAGTGGCGAGGCTGCGTGCCGAGCGAATCCACAACATGTTGCAGCCCGCCCTCACCCACCTTTTCCACGGAAAATCCCTGCGATTCCGCAACCTGGGCGGTCGCCTTGCCAACGGCCAGCACAGGCAAATGGCGCAAGTGACGGAGTTGCGGCCCACCATAGCGCAGGGCGTTTGCGCCACCGATCAGCAGTGCGTCGATTCCGGCGAGCTCGGGTAATGTCCAGTCCAAGGGCGCGATCCGCGACACAGGATATCCGGTAACCTCTATTCCCAATTCGCGAGCAGCGCCGATTGTTGTCGCAAGGCCCGGTTCTGGGCGGATTGCGACGATCTGCATCACTCGGAATCGATCCCGAAATATGGCCTCATGCCAGGCGTCAGCGCCGCGAGCAGTTTGTCTGCAAGCTCAACGATCCAGGCATGATCGGCGGGGAGGCCTTGCCCGCTACGCTCGATCCGCTCGGTGCCGTCGGGACTGAACAACGCGCAGCGCAGAGTGAGTATCTCGCCTGCATAAGTCGAAAGCATCGCAATCGGGCTGTGACAATCGCCGCTCAACCGCGCGAGCAGCGCACGCTCGGCCAGCACCGCCTCACGCGTCGCGCCATGGTCGATCGCTGCCAGCAATGCGCGCACCCGTTCGTCAGCGGAGCGGCATTCGATCCCGATTGCCCCTTGCGCAGGAGCCGGAAGCCAGTCGTCTTCGTCCAGCCTAATGCCGACATTGTCCTCGCCCAGCCGCGAGAGGCCCGCCGCCGCAAGGAATGTCGCCTGCGCCTCACCCGCCTGAATCTTGGCCAGACGGGTCGCAACATTGCCGCGGATCGGCACAACCTCGCAATCGGGCCTTGTGTAGAGCAATTGCGCAGCGCGGCGCGGGGCGCTCGTCCCGATCCGGCTGCCATGCGGTATCTCTGCAAGACTGCCCGCCCCCACCAGCACATCAGCGACATCTGCGCGCGGCAGGAATGCGCCAATGGTGAAATGCTGGGACCGAATCGTCTCGACATCCTTCATCGAATGGACGGCGGCATCGATTCGCCCTTCGCCAAGCCATTCGTCGAGTTCCTTGGTCCAAAGCGCCTTGCCGCCAATTTCCGCGAGGGGACGGTCCTGAATCTTGTCGCCGCTCGCCAACACGGGAACAAGTTCAACACGGTTTTCGTCCCAGCCGTGGGCGGCGCAAAGCCGCGCGCGCGCCTCATGCGCCTGCGCCATCGCAAGCGGCGAGCGGCGCGTACCGAGGCGCAGAAACGGTTGGGACTTTGCGGTGTCAGGCATGGATGCGCTTGCCCTAGCCATGCAAAGCCTTAAGGGGAAGCGCCATGAGCCTGGTTTTGGGCATAGAATCCAGTTGCGACGAAACAGCGGTGGCGCTGGTCGACAGCACCCGCGTCATCCGTGCGCAGCGGATCGCTTCGCAGGATGCGGAACATGCGCCCTATGGCGGCGTCGTACCCGAGATCGCGGCGCGCGCGCATGCAGAGCGGCTCGCGCCGATGATCGAGACCGTATTGAACGATGCTGGCGTCTCTCTGAACGAATGCGATGCCATTGCAGCCACGGCTGGCCCCGGCCTGATCGGCGGCGTGATGGTGGGACTGGTGAGCGCCAAGGCTTTGGCGATGGCCTCGGACACGCCGCTGCTGGCAATCAATCATCTGGAAGGCCATGCGCTGAGCCCGCGTCTGGCGGACCCTGCCCTGGAGTTTCCCTATCTGCTGTTGCTGGTCTCCGGCGGTCATTGCCAGATCCTGCTGGTCCAAGGCGTGGGGCGATATCGCCGCCTCGCCACGACCATAGACGACGCGCTGGGTGAAGCCTTCGACAAGACAGCGAAGATATTGGGCCTCGGCTTTCCCGGCGGCCCAGCGGTTGAGCGCCTGGCGCGCGAAGGCGATTCCGGTGCGGTGCCGCTTCCTCGTCCGCTGATGGGTTCGAAAGAACCGCATTTCTCCTTTGCCGGACTGAAAAGCGCGGTCTTGCGGGCTAAAGAGTCAGGACAACATACAGACGCCGATATTGCCGCGAGCTTCCAGCAGGCGGCTATTGAGTGCCTGTTGGACCGGCTCTCGCACGCGCTGGACCAGATCGATTCCATCCCCACACTGGTCGTGGCGGGCGGTGTCGCCGCCAATCTGGCGGTGCGAAGCGCACTCGAAGAACTCGCTGGCAATCACGGAATGGGCTTCACTGCCCCGCCACTGGCGCTATGCACTGACAATGCGGCGATGATCGCATGGGCCGGAATCGAGCGCTTGCCGCTTGGGCATTTCGACCCGCTGGATTTCGCGGCGCGGCCTCGCTGGCCGCTCGATCCGAATGCAGAGCCGGTGCGCGGCGCAGGAGTGAAGGCATGAGCCACGCAAGTGCTGACAGAAACGGACGCCGGATCGGCGTACTCGGCGCAGGCGCATGGGGCACGGCGCTGGCGCAAATGCTCGCGAGCGACGGGCGCGATGTCCTCATCTGGGCACTCGAGCCGGAACTGGCCGATGAGATCAACGCCAGCCATACCAACAGCCTCTTTCTGCCATCGGCAACACTCGCGGAACCGGTACGTGCCACGTCGGACCTCTCCGATTTCGCCGGAATCGACACCATTCTGGCCGTCACTCCGGCGCAGCATCTCGGTTCTGTCCTGCGTGGTCTTGCGTCCGGGCCGCGCGACCTCGTGCTTTGCAGCAAGGGGATTGAAGCCGGCAGCGGACGATTGATGAACCACGTCGCAAAGGATGCGCAGCCTGACAGCGAGGTCGCGGTCCTGTCCGGCCCGACCTTCGCGCATGAAGTGGCGGCCGGCTTGCCAACCGCCGTAACGCTCGCCTGCAGCGGCGGTGAAGCGCAATGGGAGCGCATTGCGCCCGCCATCGCGCGGCCCGCATTCCGGCCCTATTATTCGGACGATGTTACAGGGGCGGAGATCGGCGGATCGATCAAGAACGTGCTCGCGATCGCTTGCGGAGTGGTCGAAGGCTTGCGGTTGGGCCAGAACGCCCGCGCCGCCCTGATCGCGCGCGGTTATGCCGAAATGCTGCGGTTCGGCGATGCACTGGGTGCAAAGGCGGAGACGCTGGCTGGATTGTGCGGGTTGGGCGATCTGGTGTTGACCTGCTCCTCGACTTCGAGCCGCAACTTCTCGCTCGGCAAGGCGCTGGGCGAAGGGGGTGAAGCAAAAAGCCTGATGTCCGACCGCAGGACTGTCGCCGAAGGGGCGCACACTGCGCCGGTGCTGCAAGCTCTCGCGCGTGACAAGGATATTGCAATGCCGATCACCGATGCGGTCAACGCAATCCTCGAAGGTGCCGATCCCGCTCAGGTCGTAACCAGCCTGCTCTCACGCCCGCTACGTGCGGAACAGGGGGCAACTGCGTGAGCGACCCCGCGCCGCAGGCTGGAGCGCCCAGCAGCGAGCAAGGCGATATTGCTGCCCTTGCCAAGGGCGGACGGACAAATTTCTTCGGCTTCCTGCTTCGGCTGGCAGCGCGCCTGCCGTTCCTCTTTATAGCCGGTCGGCTATACGGCGCAGAGGCGCTGGGCCGCTTTGCCTCGGCGCTGGTTGTGATCGAACTGCTCGCGCTGGTCTGCTCGATGGGCGAAAAGCGCGGCCTCGCGCAAAGACTGACAGAGGGCGAGGAACTCCCGGCCAATCTTGTGTTCGACGGGCTGCTGTTGGCCCTAATTTTGTCCTGCATCGCAGGCGTCGTCCTTTGGTTCGTACCTGGTCCGATGTTCCCCAATGGAATGAATGGCCCGCTCGACAAGCTATTGGTCATTGCCATCCCAGGATATGCGCTGACCGAGATCCTGCTCGCCGCGCAAGCCTATCGCTATGACATCGCGACCACCGTTAGGGCGCGCGCTGTGATCGAGCCATGGACGATCTCGATCATGGCCGGGGTATTCTTCTACTCGCGCTGGAGCGATTCCGGCCTTGCGCTCGCCTATATCGCTTCGATCTTCGCGGGGCTGGTCGCAGCGGCATGGCCGTTCCTTCGAACCTATGGCCTACCCAAGGAATGGCGACCTGACCTCCTGAGGATGTACCGCTTGACCTCGCGTGCACTGCCACTGGCGGTGGCGGACGCAATCGAATGGGGCACGCGGCGGCTCGACATCTTCATCCTGGGCTTCTTCGCAGCGCCCGCAGCGGTTGGCGTCTATTACGTCGCACAACAAGTCGCGAGCCTGCCGCAAAAGCTCAAGACCAGTTTCGAGCCCATCCTTGGGCCGGTAATCACGCGCAATCTCAAGGAAAAGAATTTCGACGCGATCGCCCGCCAAGTCCGTCAGGTCGGCTTCTGGATCATCGCGGCACAGGCAGGGATCGCTTTGGCGCTAGGCGTCCCCGGCGAAGGTGTGATGGGCTTGGTCGGACCCAATTTCGTAGGAGGAACGGGCGCGCTCGCTTTCCTGCTGATGGCCGAAGTGGCCGCTGCGACCGCTGTGGTGTCCGAAGCCGCGCTGGTCTATGTCGCCCGCAAGCGTAATCTTGCGATTTCCATTGGCACCATCGCTCTACAGGCTGCCCTCACCATCGGCGCAATGATGCTGGTCGAGCGACTTGGCTATTCGGAAGCATTCAAGGCCGCGGGCGCCGCTGTGGCACTGATGTTGGCGCTGGGAACCGCCTCGCTGGTCAAGGCATGGCTACTCAGCCGTATTCTCAAGGCACCGGTCAATAATTGGCGCTGGGCCCTCGTCTGGGCCACCGCGCCAGCTGTGGCGGTGGGTTTCATTGCCACCCAGCTTCCCGAATGGATGGAACTGGTCTTTGGCATTCCCGCGATCCTCGCAACCTATGGCTGGGTGATCTGGCATCGCGGATTCGGCCCCGAAGACCGGGTATTGTTCCGCCGCAATATCGGCGGGACGAAGACACAGGACAAGATGCCCGGATCCTGACATTTCGACGTACGTACAACACGTTCAGTCGCCATTCACCGAAAATGACAATTCTGTAGCTCGTCGCGGGGCTGGCCCAATTTGACCCCCACCCTCTCCGGTCCCGCGGCAACTATATAAGATGTAATAACATTACATTTTTGTGCTATCCTAGCCGGGAGAGGAGGCCAGATCATGCCCAACTTCAGCACCACAGCCACACCCACAAGTCGCAAGATCCTGGTCGGCGGAACCGTCGTCACGATGCACGCGCTATTGCTCACGGCATGTGCAACTCAGGAGTCCGAAGAAATTGTCGTGACGGGAAGCCCGGCCAAAGAAAGAGTCGCGCAGATGGACGTCGCCCCGCCTCCGCCTGCCACGCCGTCGATGGTGATGGCGGAGAGCGCGGATTTGGCTTCGGCACGATACGGTTTCGTTCCACCAGTTATCGTGCCCGGCGAGCCCAACCGCGAGCGATATGATGGCGAGCAGGTATCGCCCGTCAAAATGGTTCAGACAGAACCCGTTTCGACCTTCTCGGTCGATGTTGATACCGGCGCCTATGCCAATGCCCGCCGCTTCCTGACGCAGGGGCAACTGCCACCGCGTGACGCCGTGCGGACAGAGGAAATGATCAATTATTTCCGCTACAACTACCTCGCACCTCAGGATCGTTCGCAACCCTTCACCGTCACCACCGGTGTCGCCAGGACACCTTGGAACGAAAACACCTATCTGATGCGGATCGGCCTGCGCGGCTATGACATTCCGCGCAGCGAACGCCCACCAGCGAACCTCGTCTTCCTGATGGATGTGTCGGGCTCGATGAACAGTCCTGACAAGCTGCCGCTGGTCAAAACTGCGCTATCGGGCCTCGCCGGCGAGCTTGGTTCCCAGGACAAGGTATCGATAGTGGTCTATGCCGGTGCTGCCGGGCTGGTCCTCGAACCAACCAGCGACACCCGCAAGATCCGCGCCGCACTGAACAGGCTGGAGGCAGGCGGATCGACCGCGGGCGGTGCAGGGCTCCAACTCGCCTACAACATCGCCGAGGATAATTTCATCAAGGGCGGCGTCAATCGCGTGCTGCTGGCAACCGATGGCGATTTCAATGTCGGCGTTTCGGACCGTGATGCGTTGGTCGAAATGATCGAACAGAAGCGCGATAGCGGCATCACGCTAACCACGCTCGGCTTCGGCACCGGCAACTACAATGAAGCGATGATGGAGCAGATCGCCGATCACGGGAACGGCAACTACGCCTATATCGACAGCGCGCTGGAAGCCAAGAAGGTGCTGGGCGACGAAATGAGTTCGACCCTCTTCACCATCGCCAAGGATGTGAAGATCCAGGTCGAATTCAATCCAGCCGTCGTCAGCCAATATCGTCTGGTCGGCTATGAGAACCGCGCCCTGCGCGAAGAGGATTTCGACAATGACAAGGTCGATGCGGGCGATATCGGTGCCGGTCACCAGGTCACTGCAATCTACGAAATCGTGCCAGCGGGAACCAAGGGATGGATCGCCCCTCGCCGCTACGAAGACGCGCCCCCCGCTGCCGCCAAGAACCAGATGGCCGAGGCCGCACATGTCAAGCTGCGCTATAAATTGCCGAATGGCTCGAAATCGAAGCTGATCGACTATGTTGTGCCGCATAGCGCACTGAAGAACGCAAGATATCCACGCGGCGACTTTGCCTTTGCTGCTTCGGTAGCCGCCTTTGGCCAATTGCTGCGCGGCGACGAACTGATGATGGATTTCAGCTTTGACGATGTCGATCGGCTGGCCGGAACGCAAAGCGACTATTGGCGGCAGGAGTTTCTGCGGCTGAACGACGTTGCACGCTCGATGAATGGTGAGCGCAGCGGCGGCTGAGCTTGCGCCTTCACGAAAGCCCCCCTTTTCTGATGGCCGTGCTCTGGCTAAGGGCACGGCCATGCCCATTGGCCCCAAAACCGCAATGCTTGCCGGAGCCCTTGCCACTTGCGCCGTGGCGATCGGTGGTGCGCGCACCGCCGACACCAATTTCGCCGAAACCCTGAATGAACGTGCCGCCACCGCCATCGCAAAGGCTGGCGGAAGAAATGTCAGCGCCCGTTTCACCAACCGGATGGGCTGGCCAACGCGCCACCCGACGCTGTCGGGCGGAGAAAACCTCGACACAAATACGCGCGATCGCGTGGCCAAGGCGGTCGCGGCAGTTCCCGGAATTGGCGGGATCAACTGGGCTGACGGAACGCTGCTGGCCGATGCAGGGGACACAACGTTCTCGCCACTTCATTGTCAGGACGATGTGAATGCCTTGCTCAATGCGCGATCGATCCGCTTCGAAGAATCATCGAGCAACCTGGATCTAGCCAGCCAGCCGCTGCTTGACGAAGTCGCAGCCGCGCTCAGGCCCTGTCTCGGCAGTATTATCGCAATCACCGGGCACACCGACGCCTCAGGCCCCGAACCGGGCAATCTCGCTCTTTCGCGGCAGCGCGCTTTCGCTGTCCAGAATGCGTTGATGCGCCGAGGCATCCCGGCCGACGGGCTTCGTGCACGCGGTGTCGGCTCGCAACTGCCGATCGATGGCCTCGCGCCCGAAGATCCCGCCAATCGCCGGATCGAATTTTCCGTGGTGGCAACGACACCGGTCCAACCCACCCCCGTCGACACGCCTGGGCCGAGGTAGATCATGCCGATCTGGTCAGAAGTTCTCGCAATTGCGCTCGGTGCCTATGTATTGGGGCTCGGGCTGGGATGGCTTTTATGGGGGCGCGGCAGCCCTTCCGAGGAGTAGTTTTTCGATGCCAGAACTGATCCAGACCTATTGGCCCTATCTCCTGATCGCCTTCGCCATCGGCCTGGCGGTAGCGTGGTTCGCATTCATGGCCAACCGGCGCACCTCTGTTGTTAGCGAGCGCAAGGACGTGCTCGATGAAGGCGCCGAACGTGCGCAGCGCAATCAGGCATTGATCGATGCGCCTGGCGGAACGGCCACTCCAGCCACCGATCCGACCTCACAGGGATCCCCAACCGGGGGCGACGAGCTGACCCGGATCAAGGGGCTAGGACCAAAAATTGCAGCCAAGCTCGGTGAGATGGGCGTGACGCGATTTGAACAGATCGCCGCTTGGGACGATGCGGAGATCGACCGTATCGACGCAAGACTCGACCGGTTCCAGGGCCGCATCCGGCGTGACAATTGGGTTGCGCAGGCGAAACTGCTCGCAGCTGGAGACGAAGCGGGATTTGTCAGCGAGTTCGGCCGCGAAGGCTGAACAGGCCCGGCTTGGCGTCGCAGTGGTGGGAACTTCGGCGCCCAATTCACGTTAGGAGTCTTCGCATATCACAATGCGGGGGAGCCGCCATGCCAAGCCTCAGGATTTTGGTCGCGGAAGACGAGTGTATCGTCGCCATGGACCTGTGCGAAACCGTCACAGAAGCAGGATTCATCGTGGAGGGGCCGCACGGCGAGGTTTCCTCTGCCATGCAGGCTTTCCACAAGCGGAGGCCAGACCTCGCGATCCTTGATGTCCAATTGAGCGACGGCGTGGTTTTTCCCCTCGCCCGCCAGCTTGCCGAACAGGACGTACCGATAATCTTCCACTCCTGCCATTTCACGCGGGATGAAGTGTGGAAGCGGTTTCCCGGCGCCAAAACGCTAAGCAAGCCATGCCCGCCCAACGAAATGATCGCAGCGCTCAACGAGGCCTTGCACCTGCATTGAATTGCATTGGCAATCGCGCTTCCATCGCGCGCCGCCATGCCCTAACGCTGTACCCCAATCGAAGGGAGAATTAGCGAATGAGTGACGCCGTTTTTCGGGTTCCGGATGAATGGGCGAAGTCAGCCAAAATCGACGATGCGAAATATCGGGAGATGTATCGCCAATCGGTCGAGGATCCCGATACCTTCTGGCGCACGCAATCCGAACGGATCGACTGGATCGCTCCTTTCGACACAGTGAAAGACACGTCCTTCAACGAAGAAGACTTTCACATCCGCTGGTTCACGGGCGGCAAGCTCAATATTGCCGCCAATTGCCTCGACCGACATCTGGCCGAGCGGGGCGAAGAAATTGCGATCATCTGGGAACCTGACGATCCCGCTGACACGGCGCGCAAGCTCACCTACCGCGAACTTCATGCCGAAGTATGCAAATTCGCCAATGCGCTGAAGACCCGCGGCGTGGCAAAGGGTGACCGGGTCACGCTCTACCTGCCAATGGTGCCCGAGGCTGCGATCGCGATGCTCGCTTGCGCTCGGATCGGTGCGGTGCATTCAGTCGTCTTCGCAGGCTTCTCTCCCGATGCGCTCGCCGGGAGGATCGAGGATTGCCAGTCGAATATCGTCGTGACCGCAGACGAAGGGCTGCGCGGTAGCAAGCCGATCCCTCTCAAGGCCAATGTCGATGCCGCGCTGGAGAAGGTGCCGGTCGACAATGTCATTGTGCTGGAGCGTACCGGCGCCGACGTGCCGATGAAGGAAGGCCGCGACGTGACCTGGGCCGATGCCGTGTCCGGTGTTTCGGCAGAGTGCGTGCCAGAGGAGATGGACGCAGAAGATCCGCTTTTCATCCTCTACACCTCGGGCTCGACCGGCAAGCCCAAGGGCGTGCTGCATACCAGCGGAGGCTATGCCGTGTGGGTCAGCATGACGCATGAATATGTGTTCGATTACCGCCCCGGCCAGATCTACTGGTGCGCCGCCGATGTCGGCTGGGTGACCGGCCATTCCTATGTCGTCTATGCTCCGCTTATGAACGGCGCGACGACCGTGATGTTCGAAGGCGTGCCAAACTACCCGGACCATTCGCGCTTCTGGCAGGTAATCGACAAATACGATGTCGAAATCTTCTATGCTGCACCCACGGCGCTGCGCGCTCTGATGCGTGAAGGCGATGACTTCGTGACAAGAACCAGCCGCAAGTCGCTAAAACTTCTCGGTTCTGTTGGTGAGCCGATCAATCCCGAAGCCTGGGACTGGTACCACCGTGTGGTTGGCGAGCGGCGTTGCCCGATCGTTGATACCTGGTGGCAAACCGAGACAGGCGGCGCGATGATCTCCCCCCTTCCCGGCGCGACAGACCTCAAGCCCGGCAGTGCAAGCAAGCCCATGTTCGGCGTGAATCCCGCTGTGCTCGACGCCGCCGATGGCACGGTGCTGGAGGGTGCCACCGAAGGCGCGCTGGTCATCACCGATAGCTGGCCGGGCCAGATGCGCACCGTCTATGGCGACCATGAACGCTTCTTCCAGACCTATTTCAGCCAGTACCCCGGATACTACTTCACCGGCGACGGATGCCGCCGAGACGAGGACGGCTATTACTGGATTACGGGCAGGATCGACGACGTCATCAACGTCTCCGGTCACCGCATGGGCACGGCTGAAGTCGAAAGCGCGCTGGTGGAGCATGAGAAGGTGGCGGAAGCCGCCGTGGTCGGCATGCCCCATGATGTTAAGGGCCAGGGCATCTATGCCTATGTCACCACGATGGAAGGCGTGGAAGACAGCGACGACCTGCGCAAGGAATTGGTGCAGTGGGTGCGCAAGGAAATCGGGCCGATTGCCACACCCGATGTTGTGCAGTTCGCGCCCGGCCTTCCCAAGACGCGCAGCGGCAAGATCATGCGCCGCATTCTGCGCAAGATCGCGGAGAACGACACCGGCAATCTGGGGGACACTTCAACGCTGGCCGATCCATCGGTGGTTGACGATTTACTCGCCAATCGCCCGGCGACTTGACGGCTTGCGGGATCGCACCAAGCCTGCCACAGGGATAGCAATATAGTTACAGCAGAAACTAACTCCGCCAGGGCGATGTTCAGATGAAACTCTATGGCTATTATCGCAGCTCCACAAGCTACCGCCTGCGCATCGCGTTGGAGCTGAAGGGCATCGACTACGAATATATCCCTGTGAACCTGCTGACTTCGGAACAGAAGGGCGAAGCCTTCACCAGCCGCAACCCCTTCGGCAGCGTACCGATGCTGGAAGCGGACGGACGCGACCGCGCACAATCGATGGCACAGCTCGAATGGCTGGACGAGGCTTATCCCGACCGCTCGCTGCTGCCGCGCGACGTTGAGGATCGGTACACCGCGCGCGAGCTGGCCTATGCCATAGCGACCGAACTGCACGCGCCGCTCAACCTGCCTGTTCTGAAGTATCTCAAGGACCCGCTCGGCCATTCGCAGGACGAGATCAGCACCTGGTATCGCCACTGGCTTGCTCGCACGCTCGACCCGCTCGAGGCGCGGCTCACTCAGCTCGGCACAGGCGATTTCCTGTTCGACGCCCCCGGATTTTTTGAAGTGGTGCTCCTGCCGCAGGTCTATAATGCGCAGCGTTTCCAGTTCGATTTCAGCAACAAGCCTCACATCACGCGCATAGAACAGGCATGCCTTGCCCTGCCCGCATTCCAGCGCGCGCATCCCGACAACCAGCCTGACAATCCCGAGAGGTCCCAATGAAACTTGCCACACTCAATGACGGCACCCGTGACGGAAAACTCGTCGTCGTCTCGAAGGACCTGACGCGCTATTGCGCCGCCGAGAACATCGCGCCCACCTTGCAGGCAGCGCTCGACGATTGGGACAGGATTGCGCCCAAGCTCGAAGTGCTGGCTCTTGATGTCGAGCATGAAGCGGTTCCTTGCGAACGCTTCCATGAGCGCGAGGCGCTTTCCCCCCTTCCCCGCGCCTATCAATGGGCCGACGGCAGCGCCTATATCAATCATGTCGAGCTGGTTCGGCAGGCGCGCGGTGCCGCTGTGCCCGAAAGTTTCTATCACGATCCGCTGATGTATCAGGGGGGAAGCGACGCCTTCCTGGCTCCGCGCGAAGATATTCCGCTGGGCGATGTGGCCTGGGGCTGCGACATGGAAGGCGAAGTGGCGGCGATCACGGGCGACGTGCCGATGGGCGTCTCAGTCGATGACGCGGCCGGACACATCAAACTGTTGATGCTGGTCAACGACGTGTCGCTGCGCGGCCTGATCCCCGGCGAACTGGCCAAGGGCTTCGGCTTCTTCCAGTCCAAGCCTGCCAGTGCCTTCTCGCCCGTGTGCATCACGCCCGACGAGTTGGGCGATGCCTGGGCCGAAAGCCTGATTCACCTACCGCTAATGGTCGACTACAATGGCGAGGCATTCGGTCGCGCCAATGCCGGGGTCGACGCGACCTTCAATCTGGCCCAACTCGTCGCCCATGCGGCCAAGACCCGCAAGCTCTGCGCCGGAACCGTGATCGGCACCGGCACGATCTCCAACAAGGGCGAAGATGGCGGCGCGGGCAAACCCGTCAGCGAAGGTGGCCTGGGCTATAGCTGCATCGCTGAAATTCGTATGATCGAGACGATCCGTGACGGCCAGCCCTCGACACGCTTCATGCAACCGGGCGACACGGTGCGAATCGAGATGCGCGACGAACACAACCACTCGATCTTCGGTGCGATCGAGCAGACGGTGGTGAAGGTCTAAGCAGGCCTAAGTCAACCGCGCGGCATGCCAGGCGACATGCTCGGCCATAAAGGTCGAGATGAAGTAATAGGAATGGTCGTAGCCATCCTGCATTCGGATCGTGGCGTCGATCCCGGCGGCTTCGCAAGCCTGCGCAAGCCGGTGCGTCTGTAGCTGCTCTTCGAGGAAGTTGTCGGCCGTGCCCTGATCCACCAACAGTTCAGGCACGCGCGCACCATCCTCGATCAGGGCGCAGGCATCATATTCGCGCCAGGCCGCGCGGTCATCGCCCAGATAACGGCCAAGTGCCTTCTCGCCCCACGGCACCTGCGAAGGCGCAACAATCGGCGCGAAGGCACTAACCGATTTGTACCGGCCCGGATTGCGCAGCGCGATGGTCAGCGCACCATGTCCGCCCATCGAATGGCCGGTAATGCCTTGTCGCTCCAGATCGGCAGGGAAACTCGCAACTATCACCTCAGGCAATTCGCTCTCGATATAGCTCCGCATGCGATAGTGTTTCGACCAGGGCTGCTGCGTCGCATTGACATAAAAACCCGCACCCTTGCCGAAGTCATATTCTTCTGCGCTGTCAGGCACATCGTCGCCACGCGGCGAAGTATCGGGTGCGACGAAGATCATGCCATGCTCAGCGCAAGCGGCGCGGAACTCGCCCTTCTCGGTGACATTGGCGTGGGTGCAGGTTAGCCCGGAAAGATACCACAGTACCGGCAGCTTCGCGCCCGGTTCATGCGGAGGCACGAAGACGGAGAACGTCATATCCGTCCCGGTCTCGGCGGACTTGTGAGTGTACACGCCCTGCACACCGCCATGGGCCTTGTTTTCGCTTACAGTTTCGAGCGTCATCATTCTTCCCTGACTGGTATGAGTGCGACAAGCGGCTCATGGCCCCAATGCTGCAACAGTTTGAGCGTATCGGCCCCGGAAAGCCCAACCGTCGCCGTATTGCGTAGCGGATGCACATTGATGCGATCGGCTGCAGCGAGCCGTTCGTCGAGCACCACTGTAATGCTGCCCGGCTCTGCATTGATCATTGCCAGCGGCGTGACCGATCCAGGCGCAATACCCAGCAAGCATTCCATGTCTTCAGCCTTGCCGAAGCTGACGCGCTTGCAGCCGATAGCTTGCGGCAAAGCCTTGAGATCGACTTGAGCTTCAGCTGGAACTGTCAGCAGCCAGAAGGCGCCCTTGGCGTCCTTGAGAAACAGATTCTTCGTATGCTCGCCCGGCAGGCTATCCTTGATCCCGCGGCTTTCCTCGACCGTAAACACGGCCTCGTGCTCGTGGATCTCATGGGCAATGCCATGCGCAGCGAGGTCGGCCAGCAATCCGGATTCGCCTCTTTGCATCAAACCGCCAACGGCCCCATAAACTTGAGTGCGCAAAGCTTGTTCCCATCCGGATCGCGCAGGTACGCCAGGTAGATGCCGCCTTCCGCGCTGTGGCTGCGAATGCCTGGCGGGTCCTCGCATGAGGTGCCGCCATTGGCGATACCAGCCGCATGCCAGGCATCGCCTTGTTCCGGGCTGTCGACCGAGAAGCCGATGGTTACGCCATTGCCCGGATGAGGGGCTTCGTGGTCGAGTGGTTCACCGACCACAAGGAAGGTTTCGCCGCGCTGCCAGAACCACCGGTTGCGCTCACTGTCTTTCCAGCTTCGCGCTCCGCCCAATGCATCGAACAGCGCATCGTAGAACGCTTTGGATCGTCCGACGTCGCTACTTCCAAGGTGAACATGCGTAAACATGACTTACCTCCCTTCGTCCGATCCGCGCGCTAGCAATTAGGGTGGTTCGGCCGCATTCAGCCGGATCGAACCACCCCTTTGCCTTGCCGTGGCCTTACTCCCCTTCGGGCAGTTGGCAGAAAGCGCAGACCTTGTTGCCATCCGGATCGCGCAGATAGGCGCCATAGGCATTGCCGGGAGCCTGCGGACGCTTGCCCGGTGCGCCCTCATCAGCGCCGCCATTGGCGAGGCCGGCAGCGTGCCAGGCATCGACCTGTTCCTTGTTCTGCGCAGCAAAGCCGATCGTGCCGCCATTGGCATAGGTAGCCGCCTCACCATTTGCGGGTGCACCGACGCCGAATGCCTGGCCTGCAGCGCTCTGGTAAAATGCGCGCTCGCCCATATTGTGCCCCTGGACGCCAAGAGCGCCAAAGGTCGCATCGTAGAATTTGATCGATGCCTCGGGGTTGTTCGCGCCAACCATCACATGCGTGTACATTCTGTAATTCCTCTCTCTGCCAACTGGATCAATAGACCACGACGCTGCGGATGCTCTCGCCCGCATGCATCAGGTCGAAACCCTTGTTGATTTCTTCAAGGGTGAGAACATGCGTAATCATCGGATCAATCTGGATTTTTCCATTCATGTACCAATCGACGATCTTTGGAACATCGGTGCGGCCCTTCGCGCCACCGAAAGCCGTGCCGCGCCAATTGCGCCCCGTTACGAGTTGGAACGGGCGGGTGGCGATTTCCTTGCCAGCCTCGGCCACACCGATGATGATCGAGGTACCCCACCCGCGGTGGCAGGCCTCCAGCGCGGTGCGCATCACTTCGGTATTGCCGGTGGCGTCGAAGGTGTAGTCGGCCCCGCCATCGGTCATTTCGACAACCTTGGCCACCACCTCGTCGCGGCTCATTCCCTTGGTGTTGAGGAAGTGGGTCATTCCGAATTTGCGACCCCATTCCTCGCGGTCGCCATTGATGTCGATACCGATAATCATTCCGGCACCAGCGAGACGCGCGCCCTGGATCACGTTCAGGCCGATCCCGCCAAGGCCGAACACGACGACGTTGTCGCCAACCTGCACCTTGGCGGTGTTGGTCACCGCACCCACGCCCGTGGTTACACCGCAACCGATATAGCAGCTCGTCTGGAACGGTGCGTCTTCGCGAATCTTGGCGACCGCGATTTCAGGCAGCACCGTGAAGTTCGAGAAGGTCGAGCAGCCCATATAGTGAAAGATCGTCTCGCCCTTGTAGCTAAAGCGGCTCGTACCGTCGGGCATCAGGCCCTGGCCCTGCGTCGCACGGATCGCGGTGCACAGATTGGTCTTGCCGCTGAGGCAGGACTTACACTGGCGGCACTCCGGCGTGTAGAGCGGGATAACGTGATCGTCCGGCTTCACGCTGGTTACGCCCGGCCCCACTTCGCGCACGATCCCTGCGCCTTCATGGCCCAGGATACTTGGGAATATGCCTTCGCTGTCGAATCCGTCCAGCGTATAGGCATCGGTGTGGCAGATGCCGGTCGCCATGATCTCGACCAGAACTTCGCCTTCCTTAGGTCCTTCGAGGTCAACCTCGACGATCTCAAGCGGCTTCTTGGCTTCAAATGCTACGGCGGCACGGGTCTTCATCGGGGGCTCTCCTCATGTCTCGCAAGAACAGTGTGCAAGACATAACGAATGCCGAAAGGTCAAGAGCGAGACCATATCAAGACTGGCTAATGCCGATTACTAATGCCTGTTAGAAGCCCAGGCTATCCTTCACCGCTGCATTCACGATCTTGCCCATGTGAACATTGAGCCCGTTCATCAGGTGCGGGTTGTCTTCGCAGGCCTTGATCCCGCGGTCGGCCAGTGCCAGCCCATACGGCAGCGTCGCATTGTTGAGCGCATAGCTGGATGTTAGCGGGACTGCGCCGGGCATATTGGCGACGCAATAATGAATGATTCCGTCGACCTGGTAGGTCGGATCTTCATGCGTCGTCGGTTTCGAGGTCTCGAAACAACCGCCCTGGTCGATTGCCACATCGACCAGCACGGCGCGCCACTTCATCAGCCCCAGCATTTCGCGAGTAACGAGATGCGGCGTGGCAGCACCCGGGATCAGCACCGCGCCTATCACCACATCGGCTTCGCCAATTGCATCCTCGATCGTCGCCATGGTCGAGTAGCGATTTGTGACGCGGCCCTGAAACATCTCGTCAAGCTGGCGCAGTCGCGGCAGTGACTTGTCGAAAATCTCGACATTGGCACCCAGTCCGACGGCCATGCGCGCAGCCTGTGTGCCGACCACGCCGCCGCCCAGAATAACGACTTTGGCGGGAAGCACTCCCGGCACACCGCCAATCAATGTGCCGCGTCCACCATTGATTGCCCTCAGCGCCATGCCTCCAGCTTCGATCGAGAGCCGTCCCGCGACCTCGCTCATCGGTGCGAGCAGCGGCAAGCCACCGCCAGGCGACGTGACCGTTTCATAGGCCACGGCGGAAACACCCGATTTCATCAGCCCGCGTGCCTGGTCGGGATCGGGGGCAAGGTGAAGATAGGTGTAGAGGATCTGGCCTTCGCGCAATTGCACCCACTCGTTGGGCTGCGGCTCCTTGACCTTCACGATCATGTCGGCCCGAGCAAAGACTTCCTCAGCGCTCTCCGCAATTTCGGCCCCGGCCTTGCGATATATATCGTCGGACTTCGCAATCCCTTCACCGGCCTTGGTTTCGACGATGACCTGGTGCCCCGCCGCGCAATATTCGCGCACGGCCTCGGGCGTTAGTCCGACGCGGAATTCGCTGGGTTTGATCTCTCTTGGCACACCGACAAGCATGACGATCTCCTGTGATCGACCGCGGCCTAGGACATCGCCAATAAGGTTGCAATCGATACAATCCAGTGTGCCTGAACCCGATCGAAGAGATCCACGAGCATCAAACCCGCTCGTCCAATAAATGGGGATGCAAACCGGCTGTCAGAATATCGATCTTCTTCCGGCCTGCGTCCCATTGACGCAGGTTTTCAATTCAAATTGTTGACTCGCAGTGGGTTAAGGTTAACATTTAGCTAACTCGCTGATTCCGCGAGTCGCGTTTGCGGCTGACTTAGTGCCGCTTCGTCAATAACATTAACTTGGGCCGCCTTACCGAGTGCCTTCCTGGGAAATTGCGGATTCAACCGCAGCCCATGGCACAAGAGCTGGCCCATTATCCAACCAGCTTCAGCACTCGATTTGAACGATCTAGAACAGAACGGAATCCGATTCCGTCACCGGTCGCCGATGCAATTCAACTGGCACCCCCTGCCAGGCGTATTTGGAGGCTGGAAATGGCACTGGACCTGGATCAATCCTCTTTTCAAGACGACGACGACGTAATCTATTACGACATTACGACGATCACCGGCAGCGAAGCGCTGATAAATGGTGCGCTGTTCTTCTCGGAGCAGCCGACATCATCGTCCGGCACCGGGCTCATCCAGGCGTTTGTTCGCGTTCAAGACGGCGGCAACGACGATACCCCAGGTTTTGAAAACGGCTACAACACCGATTTTCGACCGCTCTCCTATGAAGAGAACACGTCACCCAGTTTCACCACCACGCTCTCGCTTGCCGACGTTCCAGTCGTCACGATAGACGGTGTGGACTATTACGAGTTCAGGCTCGATATCAACCAGCTCAACTCCAGCCCGCTACTCTCGCTTGACGCGATCAAGCTGTACAAGAGCGACGTCACAGACGGTGACGCAAATGGCGAGATTGACGATGTCGGTGGATGGTTCGATCTGAACGCCACTCTGGTCTATGATCTGGACTACGACATTTTCAACACCAATAGCGATGGCGACAACAACCAGAACACTGACAATAGTGTTCTGCTCGATTATTCGCTCCAGGCTGGCAGCGGCAAATCGGACATGTTCTTCTATGTGCCGGTTTCGAACTTCGGTGGTGCCGATCCAGAAACCACCAATGTCACGCTCTACTCTGAATTCGGCGCGGCAGACGTATTGGATTCTTCCGACGGGCTGTCGGCGCTCGACGACTCGCAATTCGCAAGTAACGACGAATCCGACGATGATCCTACTTCCGTCTATGGCACCTACACTTCGAATGACGGTTTCGAGGAATGGTCCGTTTCAAAAACGCTCGGTGAAAGCTTCATCAGCGGGTACAAATGGGATGACGTTGACGGCGACGGCATCTGGGACACTGGCGAGCAAGCGCTCGAAGGCTGGAAGTTCCATTACGAATATACCACCGGCAATGGCCAGAATGTCATTACGCATTCCGGCGACGCAATAACCGATGCAAACGGCCAGTACTTCATTCCCGTAGTCGGCAACAACCATGACTATACGATCACGATTACCGAAGTCAGCGCACCGGGATCGACCGACCTTGGTGACTGGATCAATACTTATGATGGTGACGGAACCCTCGACGCCACAACCTATGTAACGATCGACAAGGATCTCGTCGATTTACCGCAGGGCGATTTCGAAACCACCGAACAGCTCAACTTTGGTAATTTCGAGCTCTACGACATCTCGGGCACCAAGTATGAGGACATCACCGGCGACGGCATCACCGGCGATGACGGCACGCTCTCGGGCGTCACCATCTTCATCGACATGGACGATACCGGCACGCTGACCGGCGACGACCTGACCACCACCACCGATGCCTCGGGCAACTGGTCCTTCACCGATCTCGACGCCTCCCATGCCGGCAAGACCGTCTACGAGGTCCTGCCGGGTGGCTATGTCCAGACCGTCGGCCAGGCTGGCTACGGCATCACCGGCACCTCGGGCGCCGACCAGTCCGGGCTCGATTTCGCCAATTTCGAGCTCTACGACATCTCGGGCACCAAGTATGAGGACATCACCGGCGACGGCATCACCGGCGATGACGGCAC